>NZ_AUNI01000019.1 GCF_000447795.1 Bacteriovorax sp. Seq25_V
TTTTTCGAAAATAATGATCTTTTAAGCCGTTACATTTAAATTGGGATAGGGGTCATAATTACTTTATAGTTGTATCGCGATGGATAAAATTGTTTCTGGCGGCTTGAATATTAAGACAATAAATATTTAATATGGCAGAGAAGTTTTTAAGGTTGTGCCCATTTAAATGGAGCAGTTTATACTCATTTTACAGATTCCTTTTTGTGCAGGCTGGGTTCTTTTCGGTCTTGAGTAAGAGGCACTGTTCTCAAGTCAAATTACTAAAGTGAGTACGATTTAATTTTCTGTATATAAGGAGAATGATCGAAAATGTTTTAATTTATACGATTGCGGAAAGGGTTACTAGGTGGAGTACCCTTGAGGCTAAGGGTACTTTTAATTTTATTCTTTTTCTTCGAAGTAGATTCCTGAACCGATCCAATATTCTTCATTGATCTTTTCAGCATAACCAAGTTTTCTTTTTACTGTTTTTGTTTCGGGGTGGTCCCAGTAGTATTTTACGAAGCCATTACCTTCTTTTATTTCACGAATAAAGTCCTTTATTAGTTCAGTTCCTTTAACATCTTTAAAATTGAGTAGATCTTTTCCTATGAGTGCTTTTTTTGCTCCATGGCATAAAACAACACCTTTATAGTTGTATGCAAAAATGTAAAATTCTCCTCTTTTAAACTTTGATCCATCGTTAAATTCATCACAAGCTTTTTTAAATCCATTGCTCTTAGCGAAAGCTGCAGCCTCTTTGACAAAACTTACAAGTTCGAGTTTTTTTGCTCTTTGAGCTAGAATAGGTGTTGCCGTCATTATTAGTAAAATACATAATATTTTTTTCATTGTGTCCCACTGTTTTTTAGTTGATAGTTATCAATTTTTAAAAGTTTTTATCTATGCATGTTGTTTCCGTATGTGGAAATTTATTGAAAAAAAACCCTCTATTTCTAGAGGGTCTTTTTTTATTAAGAAAAAATCAAAACTAGAACTTTAACTGAATACCCGCTGCAATCAAAGTTGCATCGTTACCATTGTTCTTCTTGTCATCAGAAGTTGCTCCAGTTGTTTCGTTTTCAATCTCAAGTTTAGCATATGTTAGGTTAAGATCGATATTTTTTGTACACTGGTGCTTGTAACCAACAGCCATTTGAGTTGTTTTGTATTTGCTGTCTTTAGTGTTATCAAAGTTTTTGTCTTCTCTTGTTTGGTATGTAAGAGCAATATTGTGCTTGTCCATTGAATAACTAGCTGCTACGAAAGTTCTTTCGATTTCATAAGAGAATGTGTTACCAACGTTTTTTGTTTCAGAGCTTGAAAGAGCTGCATTGAACTTGAAAGCGTTTTTTGTTAGACCAAGACCATAAAGCATTTCTTTGTTGTCTTTAGTTCCTGTTTGTGACCATGAACCCATACCAGCATAAAGATTTAAGTCAAGTCCAGAGATAGCTCTTTTGTATGAAAGTAAATGTTCTGTGTGGTTCTCTGTGTTTGTTTCTCTTTCGTTTTTTCCGTCTTTGTCTTGAGAGATCGTGTAAGTGAATCCCATCAACTCAGGAGTCGTGTAAGTTGCACCATCAACTCTTCCTCTGTAAGTAAAGCCAATACCTTGAGTACCAAGGTTTGTTTTAAGAGAGCTTGCTTGAGCAACATACTGAGCCATGTCTGCCCCTTGGTGACCTGCAATGTTTGATGCCATTGGGTCAGCTCCTAGGCCTACTACTGAGAATGGGTTGTAAGTTTGTCCGATTAGTAGGGTTCCGTAGCTGTGTTTTAAAGATACTTCTGCGTTTCTTAGGGCTACAGAATCATTTGTAGAGTCTAGTCCAAGTTCTAGTTTGTAAGATGCTGTGATTCCACCATCTACAGATTCTGAGCCTTTAACTCCAACTCTAGAAACAGAGTTTAGTACTTCAACAATTCCTGCGTTAGACTTGTCATTTCTAGTCTTTGCAACGTTTTGTTCTTGGTCAACGTTTACGTAAGCTTTGTTAATTTTCCCGTAAACAGTTGGCATTTTCATTTCCATAGCAGATGCTAGTGGAGTAGCTAATACTGCTAAAACAGCAATTTGCTTTTTCATCAAATCCTTCCTTGTTTTTGTTGATAAAAATATTTTGATTAATTATCTCCTAAGAATTTTAAATATGGCAAATATTTTTTTTGCTCTTGACACTATCCTAAATATTCGAAATAAATGGCCAATGAGAAAATCAAATTTAGTGCAACTTGGATTTTGCACGAAACCGCATGGAATAAAGGGTGGAGTGACACTGCACCTCGAAAATAGTGAAGATTCAATTCTTGAAAATGGAATGGAGGTTATGCTCTTTCCGAGAAGTCCAGAGAGTAAAATTTCTGAACAGGGTCAAGTTTTCAAAATTAAAACTATTAATTTTGGTAACAAACCAATTTGTTACTTTGAAAATTTGACAGATAGGAATGTAACCGAATCCTTGATTCCTTTTGATATTTTTGTTGATAGGGATAGCTTTCCTGAGCTTGAAGAAGGTGAGTTTTATATTTCGGATCTTATTGGTCTTGATGTGATTGATTTCGAAACTCGTGAGAAGCTTGGTCGGGTGACAAAGTATTTTGATAATACTGCACAGATTGTTCTAACGATGAAAATAAATAACGAGTTTATTGATTTGCCATTTGTTGATCAGTTTTTTCCTGAAGTTGATGTTGAAGCCGGGTTTATTGCGATTGTTAAACCTGAGGTAATCTAGTTGAAAAAAAAGATTTGGATTATTACCTTATTTCCGCAGATGTTTGAAAGTTTCATAGATGTTGGTGTCGTTGGACGCTATTTTGATGGAGTGAATGCGGAGATAGAGTGTTTGTATCTTGGAGACTTTTCGCCAAAGAGTTTTAAAGGTGCGGATGGGGCTCCTTATGGTGGTGGTCCAGGGATGGTGATGCGCGCGGATGTTCTTGAGGGCGCGATCAAGAAAGTATTTTCTAATTATTCAGATCCTTCAAATTTGGAGGTTATCTATACGGCACCGAGAGGTGAGGAGCTAACAAATAAGATGTCGCGAAAGCTAGCGAGTGATTTTACAGCAGCTAAGGGCAAGGATTTTGTCTTTATCTGTGGACGCTATGAAGGCATTGATGAGCGTTTCATTGAGCAGTATGTGACAAGAATCATTTCTATTGGAGACTTTGTTCTTTCCGGAGGAGAGCTAGCTGTCATGACGATCATTGATTCGTTTTCGAGGTTTATTGATGGTGTTCTTGGAAATAGTGAAAGTTTTGAGGATGACTCATTTGAAGAGGGCTTGATTGAGGGGCCCTCTTATACGAGACCCGAGATTTTTAATGGAGTGAAGGTTCCTGATGTGTTATTAAGTGGGAATCATAAGTTAATAAATGAATATCGAGTAAAGAAGAAGTTAGAGTTTACTAAAAAGCTTAGACCAGATCTATATGCTTTGTATGAAAATAATAGGGGAAAGAAATAGTGAAAAATGATATTTATTTGGGGTTAGTTCACCACCCGATTACAAATAAAATGGGTGAGGTTGTTACAACTTCTGTGACTAATTTAGATATTCACGATATTTCGAGAAGCTGTCGTACATTTGGAATTAGGAACTACTTTCTTGTGACGCCACTTAAGCCTCAACACGATTTAGTTAATAAAATTTTAGGGCATTGGGAAGAAGATAAGGCCGCGGCGTATAACCCGGATCGACAAGATGCGTTGTCTGTGGCGAGACTTGTGGACTCGGTAGAGATGGGTATTGAGAGAATTAAGGAAATACACGGGGTTGAGCCACTGGTAACGGTTACTGGGGCTAATTTTAAGACTTGCACGGGGCGTGAAAAAGATTTACTATCTAAAGCCTCGGTTGACAAACGTCCGATTTTTCTGTTATTTGGTACAGGATGGGGTCTTCACGCACGAGTTCTCGAACGGGCCGAATTTGCACTTGAACCAATTTTTGGAGCAAGTGAAGATGGGTACAATCATTTGTCTGTTCGATCAGCTGTCGCCATTTATTTGGATCGACTAGCGCGCGCCTCTGAGACCATGAAATAAAACTTGCTTAAGAACGGCATGGTGCCGGTCCTCTGAGAAGTTTGTAGTTTTTTTAGGAGTTATAGATGAACTTAATTGACATCGTAAACGCGGATCACATGAATCCAAAAGCTGCAGAAATCCCACATTTCATTACTGGGGATACTGTTGCAGTTCACGCAAAAATCACTGAAGCGGGTAAGACTCGTATTCAGATTTTCCAAGGTGTAGTTATTGCACTTAAGGAAAGAGGAAAGCTAACTGGTCACTTCAGAGTTAGAAAAATCTCTTCTGGAATGGGTGTTGAAAGGGTATTTCCTTTCCATTCTCCAAACGTAGAGAAAGTAGAAGTTGTTCAAAGAGGTAAGTCTCGTAGAGCAAAACTATACTACCTAAGAGAAAGATCAGGTAAGTCTGCAAGAATTGCAATCGATTACGACAGAAAGTAATCTTAAGATTCAAGTTAAGATGGGCCCACGAATGTGGGCCTTTTTTATTTGAAGTTAAATTTAAAGGTTTGTTGTAGTGTCATTTTTTGAAAAAGAATATATTAAAAAATATCATCGCTTTATTGCGGCAACGGATGAAGTTGGGCGAGGCCCACTTGCTGGGCCCGTTGTTGCGACTTCAGTTTGTTTTGATGGTGATTTGAAAAAAATTAAAAATATCGTTTCAAGACTTGAAGGCTTTGGTGTTACTGATTCGAAGAAACTTACAGATAATAAAAGAAGAAAAATTCTTCAAGAGTTGAATATTGATTATTCAAAAGAGTTTGGAGAGTTTGATATTGATGGGCAGTTACTAAAATACAGAACTGTTGAAAAATGTAATCAGTATATAGAAGAACATAATATTTTGAAATCATCACTGGATGCAATGAAAGAAGCTGTCGCAAGTTTTGGCCTAAGAGAAGGTGTTGTGCTGATTGATGGAAATAAGAAATTTGATTTTCCTGAGGCTGATCTCTATCCGATTGTTAAAGGTGATTCGAAGTCAGTTTTAATTGGTCTCAGTTCAATTATTGCAAAAATTTATCGTGATGATTTAATGATTAAATTTTCGAGAGATTTTCCACATTACGGTTTTGAAAAAAATGCAGGTTATCCGACTGCTGTTCATCGCGCAGGTATCTCTGAGCATGGTATTACTCCTATTCACCGAAAAACATTTAAAGGTGTAAAGGAGTTTGTTAATGGGAGAGAAGTTCTCTAAAGGTGAGGAGTTCGAAATTCGTTGTTCGCTAGAATTGTCGAAAAAAAGTAACCTCATGGCCTATGTGCTTATATCACCAAAGTATTTAAGAAAATTAGGTGCGGGGCAAGTTGATCTATGTGTTATCGAAAAAGATAAAATTTTTGGTTGTGAGCTTCGGATTTATGAAGTTAAGAGTTTTGCATTTCTCTCATTTTCACAGCGGAATCGTCTTAATCGAAGTGCAACTTTACTTAGCTCGATTTTTAATCTTCCTGTAAGAATCAGTATGATGTTTCATGATTTTTAGTTGCCTTTCTATTTTCGAAACCTTATCCTTTTCTTATGAAAAAATTTATTACACTAGCTACAATTATATTAGTATTTACAACTCAGAGTGTTAGAGCAGAAATGGATCCGAAGATAAAGGCGATTGGGACAATGGCCCTTTATGGTACTGTTGGTGGAACTTTGCTTGGGACTGCATCTTTAGCATTTGGGGCTAAGGGAAGATCTGTTGCAATCGGTGCATCTCTTGGTTTATATGCAGGTTTATTATTTGGTGGTTATGTTGTCGGAACTCACGCACTAAAGTCTCGTGGGTATCAAAAAGCCGATCCTGAAAATTATTATCCAGATACAGAGAGTAGTCCTTATGAGACTCCTGGCCCTGGCTCAAATAATGAGTATATGAATCCAGATAATTATGAAGGAAGTCTTGACCTTGCTCCGCTTAAAAAGCAGGAACAAGGCCCAGTTTATTTTGTACAGTTATTAGATTATAGATTCTAGTTTTGAAACGTTCTTTTTTGACCAAAGAATTTAGAAAATTCAGTGTCGTCAGTGTCAAATTCATCGTGAATGAGTGACATTGCATCGAAGTTATAAAGCTTAAAAACTTTCATAAATTCAGAACTAACATTTGAGAGTCTGATTTGATCTTTCTTGTTGTTCAGAAACTTTACAGTATCAACAAAAATATTGATCCCAGATGATCCTACAAAATCAAGCGAAGTAAGGTCAATCGTGATAAGCGATGTTGGGTGATTCTTAGTAAGCGTGCTTAGTTCTTGTTGTAGAGGAACGATATTTTCAAAATCCATTCCACCTTCCATATGGACAGTGATGTTCCCTGTTGCATCTGTTCTAACTCTTGCTCTCATTGACATTTACTTATCTCCTTCTTGCATAATGACAATTAATCATAGCAAGTTACGACGCGGTGCAACAGTGGGAATGTTTTTCATTTTTAGATGTTTCTGCTAAAAGTATAGTTAACTAAAAGGGTAGAGTAATGATTTTGACACTAGTTTCAACACCAATTGGAAATCTCGAAGATATAACACTGCGTGCATTAAACGCACTTAAAAACTCAGCGATTGTTCTAGCTGAAGATACGCGAGTAACAAAGAAATTATTTGAGGCCCTAGAGATTGATTATAGTGATAAAAAAATTATGTCATTCAATGATCATGACCAGGCAAAGATTCCTGCTATTTATCGCTCTCTCGAAGGAAAAGAAGTGACACTTGTTTCCGATGCTGGAAGTCCTGTTGTTAGTGATCCTGCTTATCCATTGATTAGATACCTGCTTGAAGCTGGTGGAACCTTGGCCACTGTACCAGGTGTAAGCGCTCCAACATGTGCGCTGGAGCTCTCTGGTCTGCCATCGCTGCCAAATACATTTCATGGTTTTATTGGAAGAAAAAAAGGTGAAATACTCACTAAATTTGAGGAGTGTCAGTCAATTGGTGGTCTACATATATTTTTTGAAAGTCCTCATCGAATTTTAGATACGATTGAAATTTTAGCTGAGTTTAGTCCAGAGTCACAAGTTAGTGTTAGTCGTGAGATTACGAAGAAGTTTGAAACTACTCATCGATTCCTTGCGAAAGATTTTAAGACACAGGAAATTCTTGATAAAGGTGAGTTTGTATTCTGTGTATGGTTTGAAAAGAGTAGTGCTAAAATTGCAGGTGGTCTGGATAAATTAGCTCAAGCTTATCTTGATAAAAAAACTCCGAAAAATTTAGCTAAATTGATAGCTCCAATTTTGAATTTATCTACTAATGAAGTTTATCAGAAAATAACAGAGTAAATCACTTTTTATATATACTTTCGTAAATATCTCACTAATTTTGTCGAAAAGTTAGTGAGGTTTATGATGACAAAAAAACAATTATCAAAAAAAATTGAACGTTATGAAGAATTGATTAAACTTGGTCAATTAACTTCGTCATCTCTTGATTATAAGAACATCCAAAAAAAGTCAGAAGGAAAAATTAAGACGCTTTTAAATTGTGAACGAGTGATGATTTTTCGCTATGACAATAAGAAGAATATTTTATTTCGTGAATTCCAACTCGATAATAAAACCGAAGTAGTTAAAGTTGAAGTTAATGAGTATACGCTGATGGGCTCTAGTGCGCTATATAGTGCGATATTATCGTTTGATGAACTTCAAAAAGATCTTCGCTATAAGAAATCTCCAAAATACTTGCGCGATATTAGTCCATCAAGTGTTCTCTATGTGCCTCTGTTGTCAAAGGGAGAGCTTCTTGGAGTAATCGAAGCAATTAATTCGAATGCTGGTAAGTTTGATGAAGAAGATATTCATTTTGCCCAAGCGATCGCTAACCAAATGACGATGTCGGTTGAGAATTACCTTCTATTTGAAAAGCTTCAGGCTCAATTCATTCAGGTTGTAGAGGCCCTGGCCGATACGATTGGGAAGAAAGATGCCTATACTGGCGGTCATACGAAGAGGGTAAGGCACTTTGCTGAGATGATTGCCTGTGAGTTGGATCTTCCATTTGAAGATATGAACAACGTGAAGCTTGCGGCTGTTTTACATGATATCGGAAAAATTGGTATTGAAGATAGTATTCTAAAAAAACGCTCACCTTTAACGGCAGATGAATTTGAGATAATGAAAAAGCATCCAATGCTTGGATATGAAATTCTTGGCCATATTGAGTCTCTTTCTGCAGTAGTTGATGGAATGAGATTTCATCACGAAAGACCTGATGGGCGAGGTTATCCATTTGGTTTAAAGGGTGATGAGATTCCACTTATTGCTATGATTATTTCGGTTGCTGATACTTTTGATGCAATGATCTCGACAAGGCCTTATAGGAAAGGATTGCCTCCTATGTTAGCGTGGCAAGAGATTGTTGATAATCGTGGAACTCAGTTCTCAGAGAGAGTTGTTGACGCATTTGACAGTGCATTTCGCAAAACAAAAATGTTTAAACCTTCTCAGTTGGATAAATATAAAAAAGCGAGTTAAAATAAATATAGTATAGTGAGAGAAGGATTTTTCATGATTGTAAAAGTGATAGGTGGTCACGGAGGGGTGTCTCCTGGATATAGGGCAACCTCATACCTTATCGACAATAAAATTTTAATAGATGCTGGTTCTGTCGCTAGCGGTATTCCAATTGTTGAACAAGCACAAATTGATCACATTTTAATATCACATTCACATCTTGATCATATTTCTGATTTAGCATTTCTTGCAGATAATTGTTTTGGAATGAAAGGGAAGCCTTTCATGATTTATACAAATAAAGAAGTTGAGACTAATGTTATGTCACATCTCTTAAACGATGCGATATGGCCAGATTTCACAAAGCTTCCATCTGCAAAAGAGCCGACTTTAAAATTTAATAATTTTGAAGCAGGGCAAACGATTACTCTTGGAGAGTATAAGGTGACGGCAGTTGCTGTAAATCACTTTGCGGGATCGCTTGGTTTTATTATTGAAAAAGATGGTGCTAGTATTGTCTTTACTCAAGATACGGGACCAACTGATGAGATTTGGAAAGTTGCTAGTGGAGTTAGAAATCTTAAAGGGATCTTTTCTGAAGTAAGTTTTCCTAATTCTTTAATGCAAATTGCGATTGATAGTCGACATCATACTCCTTCAACAATGAAAGAAGAGATTAAAAAGATGCCAAAAGATGTTCCTATTTTCTTGGGCCATCTAAAGCCAAATTTTCAGGAACAGCTCTATCAAGAGATCGGATCATTAAATGAACCAAGAATAACTATTCTTGGTTCAGATAATTCAAATTTTGTTTTTTGATTCTAATACTCAATTAATGCAGGGGCTGAAACAGGTGTTATTTGTGGCGCCTGGTCCATCTTCATTTGAGGTGGCATTACCATTGGGCCTTGCATTTGGTTATCATTTGGTTTTGAGCATACTGCTAAGCTACTTTTCTGATGAATAAGAAGTTTGATTTCTTTTCCTTCATTATCTTTTGCTGCTTCCCAGGGTGCGTTATATAAATCATCGAATACTTTCTTGTCCTTGTTTTTCTCAAGGGCATCTTTATTTGAAACACATCTTAGAAATACAAAGAAGTCTTTCTTATCACTCTTTTTAATAATAATTTTACCGTCTTTATCTTCTTTCCCTATTTGAATGAATTCATCTTTAGTGCCTTCTTTTTCTTTGTCTCGCATTGCAAGGACACACTTGTTTTTAGAGTCTTTGTCTCTTTTTAGTTTTATCTCGTACTTGCAGTCATCTGATTTAGCTGAAATAGAGGTATCTACGAGAACTTTATCTTCCGGAGGTGGAGTTTTTTCTTTTTCTTGTTGTGTTTCTTCTTTTTCAGTCTCTTCATTATTACTCTCAGTGCTGGAATCATCATCATTTTCTGTGCTTTGTGTCGCTGGTGTTCTTTCATCATTTTCTTGGGCGTGAGTTGCTGCGGCCACGGCAAGAACTGTTCCTCTTGTCACACGTGCTCTATTGCGAACCGTTTGTAATGCTGCTGTTGCATCATCTACTTTTGCTGTTAGTGATACCGGTGCTACATTATCAATGCTTGAAATAGGTGCAAGTTCATCTGCTTGTTTCGCTGCAACGGCCTGAGCATTTTTCGCATTTTTTAGTATTCTATTAGCTTCAGCTTTTTCAGCTTTTATCAGTGGTTTTGCTTCTTCTTTTGCTTTGATTGCAAGCCTAAGGTCACTCTCGATCTTAGCCTGTTTTGACTTTGCTTCATCTAGTAGGGGATCAATCTTATACTCAGGACGAACAGGTGTATCTATCTTGTCGGCCATTGCATCTTGAGCAAATTTTTGTTGATTGAGGTCTTTAATATTATCAAGATTCCTTTCTTTCTGTGCTAATAAATCACTTATCTTTTTATCATAGTTTACTTCTTTCGCGATAATAGCTGCTTTTGCATCCTGTGCTTTTTTTACAGATGTGTTAGCTCTTTCAAGGGCCCTTCTACTACTTGCAGCTGCTTCGTCACGACGGAGAACAAATTGGAAGTTATCCATATTTGAATTTGATG
This sequence comes from Bacteriovorax sp. Seq25_V, assembly GCF_000447795.1. Classification (NCBI taxonomy): domain Bacteria; kingdom Pseudomonadati; phylum Bdellovibrionota; class Bacteriovoracia; order Bacteriovoracales; family Bacteriovoracaceae; genus Bacteriovorax; species Bacteriovorax sp. Seq25_V. Next base: position 10,519 of record NZ_AUNI01000019.1, read on the forward strand.
ACTTTAAAGCGATTACATCTGTATCTTTCAACTCATCTAATACTTTTGCCCTTCTGTCTGCAAGGGTTTTTGCTCTTTCTTCGAGCTTTGCCTTTTGCACTCGTGCCGCTTTAACATTTTCGGCGAGAGAAGCTTCTGGACGAATAGGGGTATCAATCTTATCCGCCATCTTTTGTTGATAGTTAAAGTCATTTTCAAGAAGCTTGAGTCTTTCTTCTGAGCGTTTTAAGGCCTGATTATTTAATTTGATGTCAACGTCAACTTTAAGGCGTTCATTCATTTTTTCAGCGAGACGTTGACGTGATAATTTTTCGCTCTTTTCTGTATAGCTTTGTGCTGTTGAAATATTCTGTCTTGCTGTCGCATTATTTTTAACTACAATATTTTGTCTTGTTTGTGGTCTATTGCCGGCCGCTTTTGGTATTTTGTTATTATTTGCGGCCACTAGCGGAGTCGGTGGGTTTGCAATGGCCTTCTCGGCTCTGAGCTGTGCATCTAATTTTGTGAGATCATTTGATAGCTTATTAAACTGTGCAACTTTCTTGTCTGGAATTGCTTGCCCAGCATTTTTCATTTCTTGCATTTCTTCTTGTAGTTTTAGAAACTCACGTGCTTTAGGTTCGGCAACTTCATTAAGACGTGCGAAACGTAGGGCATGTACGGCTTCTTTTCCTGCATATCCTCTTACGAAGGCTTCATCAAGTTTACGAAGGTACCATTGAACAGGGGTAGTTACTGTATCAACAATTTTGTAAGCACCTTTTCCGACAGCTGCTACACCTTTACCGACAGCTGCGGCACTTTTTCCTCCAATATCAACAGTCTTTCCAAGAATCGAATTTAATTTATCTGGAGAGATTTCTTTAAAACCATTTCCAAGCTTGATAACAACTGTCTTTCCATTTCTTAGAATTGTTGCACCTGTGCGCCCAATTCTTCCTACTGTAACAAGGTCTCCGATTTTGGTTCCAAGCCAGCGGCTAGCAGCTGCACCAGCTTTTGCACCACCAGTTAAAACTTTATTTAGTCCGATTGCTTTTCCGGCCTTACCTATATAATTTGCAGCTCCTCCTGTAAGTAGGGCCATAATTACTTCACCACCAAGGAAGCCACCGACACCACAAATCATATTCATTTTCTGTTCACATGTGGCGCAACCAAAGCTGATTACTGGTTCAAGACACTTTGGCTTTTCTCCAAGTGGATTGTATCTATTTCCTTCATCTGCCCATTTGGCACAACCAAAGTTTTCATATGTTCCTTGTTCTATGAGATCTCCAATCCCTTTCCAGAGATTGCCTAAACTCTCTTTAAGAACTCCAAATTTATCATCTGAATTCATTAATTTTTTAAAGAAACCATCTGGTTGTGCTGAGGCAACAATCATTGTTTCTGATGTCGCATTTTCTATAGAATTTACTGTAAGAACTTTTTCATCTTCTTCGTCACTACTTCCCCAAATTGAGCTTCCAATCCATTTCGTAATTTCCCAGATGCCTTCAATATTGCTTGTTAGGTTTTTGAAAATCCCATAGAAAATTTCGCCAAGGCATCCTGAGTCAGTCTTCATATCTTTGCAAAATGCTTTGTCGCCGGTGATTACTTTTGAAAGATAATTTGCAACCTTTACATTACCTGACATGAGGCTACAGGCAACACCTTCGATACATTTTAAGGTTGTTTGCTCTGACTTTTCACACTCTTTTTTAAATGTTTTTTGTAAATCAAGATCAAGAATTCTTGCGAGACTTAGCTGATCTTCAAGGGCCCAGTTGTCTGTCGCACATGAGAAGTAATTTTCTTTATCAAAAGTAAAACTTGGATCATTTGCTTGTTGTGCGTCGAGAAGTTCCATGTAAAGACCAAAAACTTCATCACAATTAATACTTTCTTTTTCTGATACTTTTATAAGTCCTTTTCTGAAGCGACCTTTGTCATCTTTACAAACATTGATTTGAAATGTGACGGTTTCTACAATATTCTCTTCGATATCTGAGTTAATTTCTTCTGGAGGAAGAGGTTGTGGTGTTGTCACTTGCGGTACTGAAGTAACTTCTTGTGGCTCAACTGCAATTGAGTTTAAAGCGAATAGCGTACAAATTATATAGGTCGTAATTTTCTTAAACATCATCTCTTCTCACAAACCATAGAGTTTAATACATTCATCGCTCGTTCTATTGACTCATTATCATTTAACTGTGACATAACTTTGAGATGAATTAGTTCTTGATTACATTTTGCAAAAATTGTAATTTCTTCTTTTGCAGTATCTCCAAGCGAATACTGATATCCATATTGGTGAGACTCTTGAAATCCCTTTAAGGTATTTTTCTTATAAGAACTAAATTTTAAGGCCTTTCCCTTGTATTGCTTCAACCACTTTAATCTACCTTTTTCATAGTTAGCCTGGTCTGCTTTGAAATCAATATTTTCTAGTTCTGAAAATTTTCGGTTTGTAGGAATTATAGAAATAATAGTTCTCTTCTTTTCATCTTCACTATCCCCAATTACAGAGTGTGGAATTCCGTATAGATCAGTAATGTAGTTCCATTTATTTGGAACTTCGAATGTTAGCTTCGACATTTTACTTCTGATCTGCTCACTTTTAGCAAATGTAGAAATCGTTAGTAGTGAAAGTATTAAGAGTTTATATTTCATTGGAAACCTATCGTAATAAACATTAATTTACTTTAACTGATTAATAAGTTCGGTTATTTAGAAAAGGTAATCTTGACTAGATATTAATACTTTAGGTAAAGTTCCATCGAATCGAGCCTGCAAATTTATGTTGGCACGTGGCCATCAGATAGGAAACTATGAATACAAATTTTGTCCTTCTAAATAATATTAATGCTGGTTTTGACCAAGTACGTGACACTGAATTTCTTAACCATGTCACTAAACTTTGTGGCCAAGAAAACTTTAGGCCAAAACTAGATCATATCAAGGAAAGACTTACTAAAGATGTCGCAGAGATTGAAAGCTTTGCTAAAGTAGTTGTTATAGGTGGAACAAATGGCAAAGGCGAGACATCTCACTGTCTACGCCAACTTCTGACTGAAGATGGCTTTTCGGTTCTTATGTGGACTTCTCCTCATGTTTTAAGCATACGTGAACGATTTGTTATAAATGACAGCGTGGCCTCGTATGATGAGCTAAGTCAGGTCGCTTCGATATCAGAAAAAAGATTTGCAGATGAAGGCCTTTCTTTCTACGAATTTCTCTTTGTAAGCTTTATAGAACTTGTAAGAATTAAAAGACCTGACTACGTGATTTTGGAAGTAGGACTGGGGGGACGCTTTGATGCTGTAAATATCTTTACGGAACCACTAACTCTTCTGACGTCGATATCACGTGACCATACAAAAATACTTGGACATAAATTAAAAGATATTCTTTTTGAAAAGTATGGAATCACTAGAAATGGTACTAAATTGATTTCTGGTATTGATCAAAGTTTTCTAAAAGACACACTGACTTCTTGGTGTGCGAGAGATCAAATCGAATTGATTCAGATAACTGGGGATTCTTATATTGAGAGAAATCGCAAGATGGCGCTTGAAGCATTCTCGATATTAACAGGAAAGACCAGAGCACTTTTAAGTGTTTCTTGGCAGTGCACAAAAGGCCGATTTGAGACTATTCGTGTTGCTGAGAGAGATTTTATATTTGTTGGGGCCCATAATATTGATGGTCATCGAAAATTATTGGAATTATTGAATTTTTCAAGGCAAAATAATTGTAGCACAAATGTAAGTGATACAGTCATGCTGCTTAGCTTCTCAACCGGTCGTGAAGATCAGGTTGAGGATATTCTCTCATTGTATAAGAGCTACCCATGTCTTTTTGAAAGTGTCTTCGTGACAAGTTTTTCTGGGGATCGTTCAATGGAGAAAGAAATAATTGAGAAGTTAAACTCTTTGTTTGATTTTGAAAGTAACTGGAATAATTTTTTTGATGATAAATATAAGAATAAAACAATTTATATCTCTGGCTCATATTATTTTATCGCTGCTTTTCAGCTTTTTATTCTTAGCCGGTGAATCCTACGCCAAAGAAGTTCTCTCTTTTGGTGATCAAAATAAGTTACAAATCCTTTCTGATAAAGCTTACCGCAAGACCACTGAAAATTCTTATGAGGCCCAGGGAAATGTTATTATTAAACTTGGGGCTAACTCAATCTATGGTGAAAAGGCCTCTTTATCATTTGCAACTAATGAAAGTAAAATCCTTGGCAATGTTCGTTATGTTGGGCCAGCTTTTACCCTTTACGGAACTGAGCTTTCCTACAATCTAAAAACACAGACACTACAGGCGATGAATGCCAAGCTCGTCGATGAGAATTTTGTTATCCTTGGAAAGTCTATAAGACGTGACAATACAGGAAACTTTATTGCAAAGGATGCCGAGTACACTACTTGCCGCGACTGCCCGGAGTCGTGGAGTATTCAGGGAAGTGACGTCAAAGTTGTTCCAAATGAGTATATCTATTTAAAGCATACTTTTGTTAAAGTTAAAGGGGTTGTCGTTCTCTATATTCCTTATCTTGTTCTTCCGATTAAAAAAGACAGAGAGAGTGGTCTTTTATTTCCAAAATTTGGCTTTGATCTTGATAAAGGTTTCTACTTCCAACAGCCTTATTTCCAGGTAATAAATAAGTCATCTGATTTAACTCTATCTCCAACTTCTTATGGAAGAAGGGCCATCGGTGGAGAGTTTGAATATCGAAAAGTTATTAATTCAGAATCTAATTTTGATTTCTTTGGAATGGAGGCGTCTGATAAAATTTGGAGGGCCGAAAAAACAACTTCAGAACTTGAGGGCTCACGTAACTTAAGACAATTCTACGACACAAACGTTTATTACAAGCCAAATCATAAATTTAGTATTTTTGGTGATGTGGCATTCCTTTCAGATCTTGATATACAGGCGGATTACGATATTTACCTCAATGAAAGATTGATTGATAATGAGCATGGATTGAATTTTGGGACAGAGTTAAATCTGGACTCTTTTTCAATCACTGGTTATGGCTCATTTAAGAATAATAGCTTCTTTAATAATGCTAAGGGATTTGATCATTCCTATGTTCAGAATATAGGGACTGTTGAAATTGCGCACACTCCGTATGCAATACTAGAAAATTTAGGTTTTTTAAATCGTCTTTCTTTTTCAGAATCAATAGTATTTAGTAAGTTCAAACAAAATCATAGAAAGAGTGAAACAACTCAGTTGAACCTTTCGAGAATTGATTACACGCCTAAGCTTTCATTAGATGTTACTCTTTTTAATTTTTTAAACTTTGAATCTTCTTTGCAGTTTGATGGGCAATATTATTATCTTGATGATAAGAACCTTGCTCAAACAGCTAGGAAGTACGGGAAACATTTTAAAAATTCTCTTTGGCTTGAACTAGAAAAAAGTTATGGACAGGCCTATGTCGAAAAAGTTGAAGTTCAGCAGGTTAGTACTGAGATGAAAGATAGCTCTCTTATAACCAATGTTCCGCAACTTGATAAGCAAAAGCGAGAAAAGAGTATTCTTCATAGTTCTTATAAACATCTTTTAAAGTTTGAGTTAGCCCATTCTTATTACAAAAAGCAGAAATACTCAGGTAATACTTCGCTTATTGAAAGTTTTGAAGACGAGTCTCAAGGAACACGTTTTGATGAAAGAGATATTATACGCGGTTCTGATAGTGTTTTATTTGACTCATCGACTAGAACGGACTTACCTGAATCAAATACGATTGAGTTTTCATTTTTTAATTCCTTACTTAGAAAAACTCCAAGATCAAATTATTCACCATTTGAGAGTTTTAAATACAACTATAATAACTTCGATGTGACGAAAGTCTTTTACTTCAATATATCACAAGGTCTACTTGTCGGTCCAAATTATGAAGACTTTGATGATCGCCTTGCTCGTCTTGCGACAAGCTTTGGTATTAATATTGGAAAATTTAATCTGTCTGGTAGTGAGTATTACTTTCATCAAAATCAAAAACACATTACTTCAATTGGGGTCGATCATACGGTTGATTATTTCAAGTATCGCCTTTCTTATAGCTATGACTCATTCTCCGAGCAAAGAAGATACCTCGAGTCGAACTTTACTCTTTCTCTATCAGATATGATTGAACTTAGAACTGGTCATTACTATGATTTCGAGCTTCAGCGTGTTTATGAATCTTATGTTGGGGCGCTATATTCCCCTGATAATAATTGTTGGAAATTTGATCTTGAGTATCGTCAGAAAGATAAAATTTTGGATAATGTGAAAACTCAAGATCGAATCATTTCATTTAATTTCCTTTTAAACTATAGTTCAAAAGGTTTTAACTCACTTCTTGGACTACGAATTTAATGAAAATTTTGTTTGTAAGTTTTGAAGATAGCTTTGAAAGAAATATTATTTCTTACCTTTCAAAATTTTCTGAAGTACAGGTTTCCCACTTCAAAGACGTTATGCAATTTGTGGGGATACCTTTTAATGCCGTCGTGTTTGGGCCAGGCCCAGGTCATGTCGAAGAATATTTAGTTGCAGTAGATTTTATAGAAGTACTTTATAAAAAAAAGGTTCCACTTATTGGCATTTGCCTTGGGCATCAATTAATCTTGCATACCTTATTTAACGGTGCGGTCGTTAAATCTGATACTCCGGCACATGGAAAGAGGGTGAAGCTCATTGACCAGTACGGTTCATTGGTTCAGCGTTATAACTCTTGGACCGTGAAGCTTAATGAGTCAGACGATTCTTCTCTGGTATATGATGAGAACGGAGAATTGGCCATTTATGTATCCTCAAGAGTGTTGACGATGCAATTTCATCCTGAATCAGTCGGTACAAATTGCCCAAATCAATATTTTCAAAAAATTCATTCTTTTATAGTGCATAATGATAATGATGAAATTGAAAGTAAGTGGACTCTACAATCATAGAATAATAAAGCAGCTAAACGAATTAGGTATTGCTTCTTATGAGTTTGATTTTAGGCCTCGTAGTTTTAATTTTATCCAGAAATACGTTCTTGAGGAAATCATCAAGGAAATTAATCTTTCAGAAAGACTCTTTCTTCACTTTGCGAATGAGCCAGACTTTATGATTCAGGATACACTATCTGTATTCAAAGATAGTGAGCATCAGGTTTCGTTAATGTTTTCTGACGATCAAGATGTTTCTTTTTATGAGCAATTTGATACTCCATTTTTCTGGCACTATCGCCCTGAAGCCCTATCGAAGAATATTTTAAAGTCTCGGAATTTAGCTGGTGTCGTTTTTGATATTGAATTTTTGAATGACGTGTTAAATAAAGGTAATTTACTTAATTTCTACTCTAATTTTTTACAAATGACTCGTGGAAGAGATTTGAGTATTGTCATCAATATAGATTGGGATGGCGCTGTTTCTAGCGAAATTCTCGAACTCTTCTCACCTGATTTTCTTGATGTTGCAATTGGTCCTAAAGTTGAAATTTGCTACCGCAATGTCGATTCTAAGAAAATTGAGAATTCCATCAAGTTTCTAAAAAATCATACTTGCTAAAATCAGTCTTAATTTATACAAAGAATTATGAAAATTCTTATAAGTAATGATGATGGGGTTCATGCCCAAGGTATAAATATTCTCTTCAAAACTTTACGTGAGATCGCTGATGTAACAATTGTTGCTCCAAGCATGGAAAGAAGTGCAACAGGACAAACGTTGACTCTAGATCAGCCTCTTCGTATCGATAAGCTAGAAGAGGGAATTTATCAAACCTCTGGTTTTCCAGCTGACTGTACTCTTATGGGAATCAATCACATATTAAATGAGCGCCCAGATCTCGTAATTTCGGGTATCAATCACGGTGCAAATCTAGGACAAGATATTTACTATTCTGGAACAGTCGCAGCTGCGAGACAGGCCGTTTTTCAAGGAATCCCTGCCATTGCGGTAAGCACAGTTATTGATTCTCGAGCGGATCAACTTCATCTGCAGACCGCTGCAAACTTTGTAAGAAAGCTTGTTGAGCACGGCTCATACAAATGGGTTGGCAAAGATGAGATGATTAACATAAATGTTCCAAATTTATCAGAAAGCGATATCGCAGGAGTTGAACTTACGAAGCTCGGTAAGCGCATTTATAGTGAGGAAATAGAACACCGTTTAGATAGTCGTGGAAAAGAGTACTTCTGGATAGGTGGAAAACTTCTTGGCAACTCTGGTGGCCCTGGAACAGATGGCCATGCTATTGAAAACAGTAAGATTTCAATCAATATATTAAACCTTTTTGCTCAAGTATCCGATATTTCAAATAAGTGGAGTGAGATAGTCGGATAATCCAAGTTTCTCACTTCATTCATTTGAATGGGTGAGCGATGAAATATTTAAACAACTTAGTTCTTATTCCTATACTTATCTTGAGCCTTTTTGGTTGTGGCACAATGAATAGTGGAAAGTACATAACACTTAAAGAAAGTACAACTGCTGATAAGTTATCTGAACTATTTCACGTGCCTTCTTGGAAAATTAAAGAGTTTAATCAAGGTAAGAAATTTAAGGCCGGTGAATCTTTATTTATTCCAATGCGTGGTGGAATTATCACAAATAATTCTCGTTCACGTTCTATTGCTAGTGTTGATTATTCAAAAATGAGAGCGTCTTCTCGTTTTCTTTGGCCTGTTCCTTCCAGTGGAACTATCTCATCGACCTTTGGGCATCGTTGGGGAAGAAATCACGAAGGGATAGATATTGCTGCCAGAAAGGGAGCTTATATTCTAGCTGCAGATAGCGGGGTAGTGGTTTATTCGGGTAAAGAACTTGGCGGTTACGGAAATATTACAGTTGTTTCACATAAAGATGGATTCTTTACCGTATATGCACATGCGTCTAAAAACTATACTTCCAAGGGTGATAAGGTTCATCGCGGGCAGGTTATCGCAGCCGTTGGAAGTACAGGAAGGTCAACTGGAAATCATCTTCATTTTGAAATTAGAAGAGATTCAAAAGCTTTTGATCCAGAAAAGTTTTTTAAACTTTAGGATTGTCCTTTCACAATTTCCATTAATTTTAAATACATCTTTGCTGTATTAACGGCGTCTTCAAGCGCTGTGTGAGCAACTTCACCCATATTCAGAAAGCTCATTAATTTTGAACCTGATTCACACTCGGCAGGGATTTTATCCATGTCAACAAGAGCGTAGGCAACACAAGAAAGATCAAGTTGACGATGATTGAAGTACTTTCTCATGAAATCCCAGCCAAGATCACGATTTAAAAATGGGAGGTCGATTGCACTCATTGATTTTCCAAAAAGTGTGATTTTCTTCCCTTCAAAGTATTCTTTAACTTCATCTGATTCGAAATAATTAATAAGTTCTTGCTTGAAAGCAGCTATTTCAATCCCACTGGAATGGGCTTTTTCAATTAATTCTTTATTATGATCAATTACCCACTGGTTGAGTTTAGGCCTTAAAGACTCAAAGCTTGGACATTTAATATAGAAATGCTTTTTTAGATTATAGTTAATTTGCTTTTCTTTGGCACAGAATGGGACCATTGCAAATTCAATAATTAGATCATGTTCTTCAAGCCCTGTGGCCTCGATGTCGAAAGATAAGTACTTCATCAATTTTCCTTTATAAGTAAGAGACTGTTACAACTTCACCATGTTTGGATATGAATTCCCCCACGGTATAAGTACATGAGATAAGCTCTCCATTTATTTTACATTTTTTACAAACATTTTCTCCACTACAACTTGAGGCTATAGGGATTGATCTAGCAGATAAAAAGAGCAAGAGATTAAGACTTGCTTCTGCTTCGCTTACTGGAATTACTTTAATTATTTTTCCACTTGCTAAGCCTTTTATTGTTAGTTGCATATCGGTCCAAAACCACGTGGGTCTTCATAAAGTGTCGCAAAGTTATCGATTTGTAAAATATCTATTGAGCCAAGACGTGGGACAAAGAAGACATCCTCTTCTGTAACTCTATTTACCTCTTCAGATGATGTACCAAAAATCTCATAGACTGTGCGATCAGGATAGAGTAGGTGCAGGCTTCTCTGCTTTAAAAGAAGAGTGCGTACTTGAGGTGTTATTACCCCCTCTGTCATAGTCGATATAGTGTTTAGTAAAATTTGCTCCGCGTGGGGAGAGCTTTTTGAAATTAGATACTCGTTATTTTTAGAAAAACATATGGCCGTATTAAAACTATCTATTGGCCTTGACTGGAGTAGAAAGCTTAGATCTTTATTTTCTTTTAAAATAGGAGAGGAACTTGTCAAAGTAATAACATAGTTGTCTTTATCTTTAATAACTGCGAAGAGGTTAGAGTAGATAGTCTGACTCTTTCTTTGTAGTAGAGGTGTCTCTCCAAATAAGCGATAATCAAAATTACAAGTTAGTCCTTTGGGACCTTTGAATGTTGTGTCGAGAATGATTGGACGCTTTTTTGTCTGGCTAAGTCGTATATCTGAAATATTTGGACGGCGTATTGATTCCCCATATTTTAAAAGTTGATTTCCACGAAAAGTGATTTCACGCATAGAGCTTGCGTTATAGAACTTTTTGTTTACCTCCAGATAATTTTGAAACTCTTTAGAGATTGGGACTTGTCTTGGGTAAGTTCTATCAAATTTATTAAAGAAGTTTTGCTTTTCTCTATCTGAGATGAGGAGTTCTTTGGAAAGAAGGTCGAGATATTCCTTATAGGTGTTCGCAAAATCTAGAGCTGTGATACTAAATGATTTGAGCTTCCCTTTACTCTTTATCATCGTAAATATTTTTGCGTTCAATGTTGAAGCATTAGGATAGGAGATTGGTTGAAGAATAGAAAATAGTAGTGCCTGTTTCGAAAAATTTAACTGGTTGACGACAGAATATTCTTCAAATTGCTCATTAAGAAGCTGATTGGTAGAAATAATGTTAGTTTGCTTTTCTGGTATTTTACATTCACTTATCTGAATGCGTTGCCCTTCAACACTTTCTGGATTTTCTTGAAAATTTGAAAAACTACATGCCACAAGGAATAATAAAATAGGATACAAATATAATTTCAATTTACTCTCTTTCTATTATAAATGGTTCATCTCCATGATCAAAACTTTCTGGATCAATATCGATTTTAAAATCGTTAAGCCTTGGATCATTAAAAGCGTAATCAATTTTTTGTTTATCTCCGAAGATCTTAATTATAATCCAAAATCCATTTGTGTGGCCAATTGTATCCAAGATTTTGTAGTCGAGATCGTATTTATTTAGAGTCTTACAGATTGTATCAAAGTCCTTTTCTCTATATCCTGTCGGTCTTACAGGTGGAGCAGGTATAAAATAAGTAAAAACCTCAAAGTGTTTTACTCGGTCTTTTTTGTTCTTTTTAAAAAACATCAACTACTTTCCTTTGCTTATCTCTTCTTTGTCATTGTTTATGGAAAAGTTTACCCATAATTTATTTTTGTGCAATATTTAAAAATTTTAGCTATACTATTCTTGTAGCGACAGGAAGTCGTCACAGATAGGCAGGAAGCCGAAAAATGGGGGATCAGTTGCAGGGGTCCCCTTTTTTTATTCTACAAACAGTTCGTTACTTCCCAAATCATTTAAAGTTACTCCATTTACCAATTTAAGCACTTTAAACTTTTCATTTTCAAAGCTAAAAACACCAAGATCAGTAACAACAGTATTAACTACGGCCTTACCTGTTAGAGGTAGTGTACACTTTTTTACAAGCTTAATTGTGTCGTCTTTATTTTTATGAGTCATCATTACAATGACATTCTTCGCTCCATTTACGAGATCCATTGCTCCACCCATTCCAGTTATTTTCTTACCCGGGATCATCCAGTTGGCTAGGCTTCTTTCGCTGTCTACTTCCATTCCGCCAAGAATACAATAGTCAATGTGTCCACCGCGAATCATTCCAAAGCTTGTAGAACTATCAAAGAAACTTGCTCCTGGGATAACTGAGATTGTCTCTTTTCCAGCATTGATTAGAGTAGGGCTTACTTCATTCTTACTTGGACGTTGGCCCACTCCTAATACACCATTCTCAGAATGGATAATGTAATCATGCTCTTTTGGTAAGATTTCACTTATTAGTGTTGGAAGACCAATTCCAAGATTGATACTTGAACCTTTCGGGATGAGGTTTAGTGCTTCTTTTGCCATTTCAATTTTTGACCAGCTCATATCTTTTCCTTATTCTTCGTTTACTTTTAGAAATTCAATTGCATTTTCATAATTAGAACCTTGAAAAATTCTTTGTACGAAAATACCACTGAGGTGAACATCTTCTGGCCTGATATCTCCAAGCTCAACAAGCTCCTCAACTTCGACAATTGTTGTTGTTGCTGCCATGGCCATAAGAGGAGAGAAGTTTCTGGCGGCTTCTTTAAACCAGAGGTTTCCAAAGCTATCACCTTTTTGCGCCTTAATAATTGCAAAGTCTGCACCAAGGGAAGTCTCAAGAATACATGGGCGGTCAAATTCTTTTACTTCTTTGCCTTCTCCAATTAAAGTCCCATACCCAGTAGGGGTGTAGAAGGCCCTGATTCCCATGCCATGGGCCCTGATTCTCTCACTAAATGTTCCTTGAGGAATTAGTTCAAGATCAATTGTATTGGCCAAGATTTTTTCCTCAAGGTCTGGGTTACCACCGACATAAGAGCAATAAGCTTTTTTTATCATATCTTTTTTTAGAAGCTTCACTAGTCCTCTTCCAGAGTTTCCAATATTATTTGAAATAACAGAGAGGTTATTGATAGACATCTGTGATAATGCCTCGATACAGTTTTCTGGAATACCACAAAGACCGAAACCACCGCTCATAATCGATGATCCTGACTTAACATCAAAGAGTGCATCTTGTGCATTTTTAAAGATTTTACTTTTCATATCTCTACGCCTTATTTAATAAGTTTTTTACTTTGTTTAAAGCATCTTCAAGCTTTTTAAGATCGGTAGTCATAATAGGGCAGATAATAATATTTTGACCTGTGACATTAATGTACAATCCATTTTCTTTAAATACTTTCCAGCTGAAGTGTTGCTCAATAACTTCAATGGCCATGAGGGCACCAATATGACGAACTTCTTTTATATTAGGAAAACTCTGAACGTTTTCTTTGAAATCTGAAAGCAGCTTTTCAACTTGATCGAGGTTATCTTGAAACGACTGGTCTTCAATAAGATTTAAAACTTCGTCACATAGTTTTAGTCCAATTGGATGAGCATAGTTAGTAAGACCGGCGCTTAAAACATTTTTGTCATAGTGCTTACTAATCTCACTGTTAAAGTAAACGGCACCAAATGGAAAGAATCCCCCCGAAATTGCCTTTGCAAGACAAATAATATCGGGAGAAAGTTTGAAGTTTTGAAATCCGAAATCTTTGCCTGTTCGAGAGAAACCACAAACAACTTCATCAAGAATTAAGAGGATGTCGTACTTTTTACAAAGACACTGAATTCCATCCCACCATTCCTGAGTAGGGATGTAAACGCCATTTCCTCCTGTAATTGTCTCAAGGATGAAGGCACTGATATTATCCGCACCAACGGCGTTGATTATCTCTTCAGTTCTTTCTAGTGCATCTTTTTCGTAGGGCTCAGGGATGTAATGTGTATTTTGAGACAACGTTAAATGCCCGTCACTTCTCCAATCTCCTGTTGCCGATAATGCGCCAATCGTTGCTCCATGGTAGGAGACTTTGCGTGCCAATATATCTGTTTTGCCACTATAGTTTCTGGCTATCTTGAGAGCATTCTCAACAGACTCCGCGCCAGATGTTGTGTAAAATAATTTTCCCTCAAGCCCTAGCTTTGAGAGTAATCGCTTGGTGACCTGATCCTTTAGAGGGAAGACGGTTTTTGGACCAGCGACTGGTAAGCTTGTAACCTGGTCGATGATGGCAGTTTCAAGATTTTTATTTCTAAGACCAAAGCCTAGATGGTAACTGCAACTACTGAGATCATAAACGGTACTTCCATCTTTTAAAATATAGTCAGTTTCACTAGTTCCAGTAATCTCGAGTTGATTTGGGTTTTCTTGGGCAGACCAAGTTTGGAAGTACAGGCTCATAATTCACCTAGGTTATAAGTTCTATCTTTATAATTACTGTCAAACTCTTCACAGCCCTTCCATAATTTCAACTTCATTGTGGCCGAGTCAAATACTGCTCCACCACATGTCATGGAAGGATCTTGCACTCCTGAATTATAATGAGAACAAATTGATTTTGGATGGTTTTCATGGGACTTTAAAAAGGCTTCCATTGATGTAACATCATTTATTTGATTTTCATACTTATTACAGATTTCAAAACGAGCATGGGTCGTTGAACTAATTGATGCACTATCTTCAATAGCAATAACATCTTTGTTTAAACAGTGATTGGTATGAAAGATTGTTTTCTTATCATTTAGAGATGCTTTCGAGACAAGACCTTTCACTGAAGGAGTAATTTCCCAGTGCTCACCTTGGGATTTGTCTGAGATAAGATAATTATGTCCAGATGTGACTTCAGCACGTGTAATTAAACTTCTCATCGAATCGAGTGAGTTTACTTGAAGCGCATGGCGCACAAGAGCTGGCCACACAATTCCGACTTTCGCATCTGTGGTGTTAATATTATTTACACCAATGAAGAGGCCATGCTTATTGACTCCCATGAGACCTAGGCAACCAACAAGTGAGAAAACAACTTTATCTTCTTCTTTGATAACACAAAGAAAGTTCTTAGCACTCTCGTGCATATCCCATGTCTGCCCAGAGACGGAGCTGCCAGAAAGACTAGAGTAGATACTCGTACACCCTTCGTCTGGGAGAGTGATATCTCTAAAGTCAGTGTAGTTATTAAGAATAATAATATCTTCAATGGAGAGGTTTGCACCTTTTGCAATCCCTTCTAATTCAAGGGCCGAATCAGGACAAAAGGCCTTGGTGGCGAGAAGCTGTTCTTTTGCAAGGGGAGAGATCGAAGTTTTAAGAGCAGGATTCTTTCGTAACATCAGGTCTCGCCTAATATTTGCCAAATCTCTTATTGCGTCTTTATATTGTTCACCATGACTTAATCCATTTTCGAAAGCCGATTTGTCTTTTGAATAGACTAACTCTGGTAAATCTAGATCCTCTAACATATGAACCTATACCTTGTTGAAGTTGCCGTTTAAAATATAGGGGCCATCGTGATTTGAAAGACCCTGGTGCTTATACGAGAAAGAACTTGTTTTTGAAAATTTTCCTAGTGCAATTTCTTTTACAGAAAATGTTTTTTCAACCTTGAGTGCATCTATTGTTTCAAAATTTTTCTTCGCTTGCACAAACTGGGCAAGAGAGTGCGAATCGCCGTCCCAAGTGCTTATTAGCATTAGAGGGGCATCAACATAGCACTCATTCGACATATAACAAACTCCCATCTGACCTCCGAGGTAAGCCATCATTGCATCTGGTTGAGATTCCATTGTTAAGAAATCTGTCGAAAGTATTTGTGAACTAATATTGTAGACAATTTTAACACCATTTTTCATCGAAAGTTTTTTTAAGCCGACTAGAAATTTTGTACTAACATCTGCGTTATTTAGCTTTTGTGGGCAAGGTTCGATAAAGATAGCGAGAATTTTTTCCGCTTTAACTGTCTTTTCTATTTCTTTTAAAAGACTATCTTCGTTTGAGGCCGTTGGATGATCAAAATAGCTTACTGGGAAGTAAGCCCCTGCCTCATCTGAAAGTGATCTGGCCATAAAGCTTCCGCTTCCAAAGTAGTGACCTCTAAAAGAGATAACTTTTTGGCGAGTCTTATCTTCTTCCTTGTAAAGGACAGCTTTGTAAATTTTATCGACACATTCAGCTTGTCCACTTGTTGTATAAATGTGACGAAGTGTTTGTGGGACGAGGGTAGAAAGATATTGAAGGTTATCAAGAAAAGTCTGACTGACAAAATTTGAAAGACAAATTTTATTAATAAGTTCCCCTATGTTTTGAGAAATAAATTCCTCTGTGATTTCTCCAAAGAGATTAGGGCGTGCGACAGTGTTTGAAAGTTTAATATTATCTTTTTCCCAAACTAAAGGAGAGCGGTAGATATAAACATCCCTGTATTCTTCATCATCAGGGTAATCCTCTTTGAGATAGATCTCTGCAATGGCCCCAAGAGAGAGATTGATTTGAAGCATGTTTGCGGCCAATTGATCTCTGTTTCGACCGTAGATGTAGTTTAGCTTTTTTGAACAGCCAATTAACTCGACGGCATACTTTAAAAATCTACCAATCATCTTGCCCTGATAGTCTGGAATAGTAGTTGTATCCAGCATGTAGAGTGTTCTGCTGTCATTGAAATACTTAACTTGACGAAGACCTCGCTCGTGGGGAAAGAGCCCAATTGCGCCCGCAAAAGAAATTGCGACAAGTTTGCCATCATTTAATAGACCAAGACTGATATTTGGTTCATGGGAAACAACTTTCTCAAATTTTTCAATTTCTGTTTGTCTCGCTGGTTCGTAAACAATTTTTTGAATGTCTTCGATTTGTTTCTTATATGTTTTGAAATTGTCTTTGGTTATATTTACAAGCTCAAGAGAATAGTTCTGTGCAAAGAATTTTGTGATAAATTCAAGGGCCTGCTCAACCTTTCCGGGTATTATTCTTTCTTTGAGTATTTTTTCATGCCAAAGATAGTTGAACTCTGGCGAGGCCTGAGGTGTTTTAATATCACTTGGGATTTTAAGCTCAGCACCATGGTAAATATGGGCATAGATATTTTCAATTTCAGCAAAGAGATAATCAATATCTTCTTTCTTATAGGCCGTGTTAAGGCGAAATCTTAGAGTATGAGAGCCTGCATTGTAATAGAGCAGACCTACTTTAAAACGGGCTTCAATGAATTTGTTGATATCTTTGTCATCAGCAAGGTCAAAAGCGAATGCAAGTCCACAAGCTCGAGGCGAGCTGAGTTGATCTCTTTCTTTTATCAATTCAATAAGCTTTTTCTTACAATATTTTTCAATTTCTTCAATACGGTTACGTGATTGATCAATGGCGATTGCATGATAATAACCACGAGCAAGAGAAGCAAATTGAAATTCTTCGTTATCAATATATTCGCCATTCGTTGTGAGAAGGATTCCGGTTTGTGCCTTTTTTGCACAACTTACATATTCTGGGAAGATTGGTGTGCCACTTGAATCTTGAAGATTAAATGACTGGTGCCAGAAAAAATCTCTTCCAAGATAAAAACCTGTTTGAACTTCATCCATAATCACTTCTGTCTGATAAGACTTACACAGAAGAACTAAGGCATTAAAAAAACGATTTGTTCCATAACGGTCACCACCCTCACATTGCATCGGCTCAACGATGACAGCAAAGTGCTCCTCTGTCTCAAGTTGTGCCTTGAGGCTTAGTAGACTACTAACTTCATCTCTTGTCTCTTCATTGCTTAAGTATGGGGTAAGCTTTTCATTGAATTTATCGCAGAAAGGATTTTCCCAAAGTTCTAACCACTTTTTATCTATCTTCAAATTGTAGTTAGAGTGTTTAATTTCAGGGAATGGGATAAATGATGTTTCATAGCCCTTGATTTGGAATGGTTCTCTCTTTGATTTATTCCAAGTTGAAAAAAGAGAAATAAGAAAACGTCCATGAAATGAACCTTCAAAGGCGATAACTTTCTTAGCATTTTTAGATTTTCTTCTTTTGAAGGCCAACCCAAGTGCAACTTCATTCGATTCTGCTCCAGAGTTGGTAAAGATGACTTCTGTTTTTCTATTATTCATTTTTGATTTTAGAAAACCTTTAAATGATTTGATTATATCCTGTGCATTCTCTGTGTATATGTCATTGGTCCATGCTTCTTTAAGGTGAGCAACTCCAAAGAAAGGAAGAGAGTTAAAACCAAGTCCTAGTGTCGCAATCTGGCTTGCAGCATCTTGGATAAATCCTGTTGTATCACCACTGATTGCCATATATGGACCTGTTGATTCCTTGTGGCTTACAAGATATGGTTTTTTTTCGGCCGGTATTGCTATTGAATCATAATACTTTTTTAAAACTTCTTGGCTTGTTTTTAAATTCTGTTCATCAATTGGCTTTATCGTTTTCATGTTGAGTTCCTATTTTAAACAACTATCGATATTATCTCTTAAGTATTCGTCAAACTTCAATCCTGTTCCTTCTAGCATTTGCGGGAACATTGAAATTGGTGTCATTCCAGGAAATGTATTGATCTCGTTGAGATAGTACTTGTCTCCTGTATAGAAGAAATCAACGCGAGAAAGATGCTTCAAATTAAATGCCTTGAAAGCTTTGATTGCAGCTTCTTGCATTTGTTTTGAAATTTCAGGGGATACATTTTTGGCGCGCACATCTGTCTTGGTATGTGAAGTTTTTGAGTATTTTTCTTCATATGAGTAGAAGCCGTCTGGACAAATGATTTCACCTGGCTCAGTCGCAATTACCTTTCCTTGATATTCAAAAACTGCAATTTCTAGTTCGCGAGCTTTTATACTTTTTTCAATGATTACATTTTGAGAAAATTTAAAGGCCTCTGTAATCGTTGATTTTAGAAAATCTTCTTTAGTGACATGATAACAACCAACAGAACTACCTTGGTTTGAAGCTTTAATAAATACATCGTTATTAGATTTTGCAAAAAAAGCTTTTACTTTATCTGTATCTATTTCTTCATTGATATTCTGGCTCATCCAAGGTGAGTTTGAAATGCCAAGCATATCAAGCCAAAGTTTAGTTGTTACTTTGTTAAAGCAGTGGATACTTCCCTCTGAACTTGGACCAAAATAGGGAAGACCAATTGTTTGGAAGAAGCCTTGAATTTCTCCAGTCTCTCCTGGATGGCCATGAATACATGGGATAGCATAATCAATATATGGTTGTTCAGTAGGTGTTTTAAGAATACGGCCATTAAGGGAACACTTTCTTCCGGCCTGTTCCCAGTGTCCTTCCTTTGTAATTTCAACAAGGATGGGATTAAAGTGTTTTGTTTTTGAAATACATTCAAAGATATAAGCAGATGATACTTTAGAGACTTCGTGTTCAGAACCTCCACCGCCATAAACGATGAGGATATTCTTTACTGTAGACATATTCTTCCCTTTTTCGTGCGACCATTTCCTTGGTCGATGTCTTTAAATAAA
The DNA here is from genome assembly GCF_000447795.1 of Bacteriovorax sp. Seq25_V. Classification (NCBI taxonomy): domain Bacteria; kingdom Pseudomonadati; phylum Bdellovibrionota; class Bacteriovoracia; order Bacteriovoracales; family Bacteriovoracaceae; genus Bacteriovorax; species Bacteriovorax sp. Seq25_V. The sequence goes on from NZ_AUNI01000019.1 coordinate 29,649, forward strand.
AAAAGACCCAAGTATTAAACTTGGGCCGGATATTTTACGCTATCTAGTTTTGTAAATTCTGTAATCAACTGGTCTATTGTCCAAGTCTCAGACTTCATTTCACCATGGCGTCTAATTGAAACAGAATTTGATTCCATTTCCTTATCGCCAATAACCATCATAAATGGTGTCTTTGCTTTTTGAATTTGTCTTGTCTTGTATCCCATTGATTCATTTCTATCATCAACTTTAATCCTGAAGCCAAGAGCATTAAGTTTCTTAGAAAGCTCTTTTGAGAATTCAAGATGGAACTCATTATTTACAGGAACAATAGTTGCTTGCTCTGGTGCTAACCAGAATGGGAAGATCCCTGCAACGTGCTCAAGATAAACTCCAAAGAACCTTTCAAGTGAGCCAAGAAGTGCTCTGTGGACAACAACTGGGCGTTCTTCTCCACCGTCTTTAGTTGTGAATTTGAGATCAAAACGATCAGGAAGTTGGAAATCTAGTTGGATAGTTCCCAGCTGGTGGAATCTTCCAAGTGCATCGGCAACTTCTATATCAATTTTTGGGCCGTAGAAAGCACCGTCACCTTCTTTGATGTGGAATTCGTGTCCTGAAGCGCTTAATGCATCACGAAGTGCATTCTCTGCAATATCCCATGTTTCATCACTACCTGCTTTTTTCTCCGGTCTTGTTGAAAGGTTAACTTTCACATTTTTAAAGTCAAACATTTCGTATGCAGTGAAAATCATCTTCATTGTTCTTTGAACTTCTTCTTGTACTTGTTCAAGAGCTAAGAAGATGTGGGCATCATCTTGGCAAAAAGATCTTACTCTCGTAAGTCCCGCAAGTGCTCCCGAGCTTTCGTAACGGTGTAGTCTACCAAAGTCAGCATATCTCATTGGAAGATCACGGTAGCTATACTTGTAGTGCTTAAACATGAGCATGTGGCAAGGACAGTTCATCGGCTTCACTGCATATTCTCTGTCATCAAATTTTGAGAAGAACATATTCTCTTTATAGTGCTCATAGTGACCACTTGTATGCCATAGTTCTGTATCGAGAATTTGTGGAGTAATAACTTCATCGTATTCATAAATACGGTAGAGTCTTCTGATGTACTCAACGAGCTGATTGTAAACGAAGGCACCTTTTGGCATGAAGAATGGAGCTCCTGGAGCTACTTGTTCAAAGTGGAATAACTCCAATTCTTTTCCAAGTTTTCTGTGGTCTCTTTTCTTCGCTTCTTCAATTCGAGCTAGGTGTTCTTTTAGTTCTTCTTTTGTTTCAAAGCACACAGCATAAATTCTTTGAAGCATTTGACGTTTCTCATCTCCACGCCAGTAAGCACCTGCAATACTTGTAAGTTTGAATCCAAAAGGGATGTCTGAAGTTTTCTCAACGTGTGGTCCACGACAAAGATCGATAAACTCACCTTGAGCGTAACAAGAAATTTCTTCTCCTTGAGGAATTGCAGAAATTAATTCTACTTTTAATTCTTGTCCCTGATCTGCAAAAAACTTGATGGCCTCATCACGAGAAAAAACTTTTCTTTCGATTGGAAGCTTTTCCTTGATGATTTTCTTCATCATATTTTCGATATCTTTTAAGTTTTCTTCGGTTATAGAGGTCGCCATTTGTACGTCATAGTAAAACCCATTCTCAATAACTGGACCAACACCAAATTGAACGTTCTCATTTGGGTACAGTCTTGAGATTGCTTGGGCCATCAAGTGCGCAGACGAGTGTCTGATTGTGTCGATGTCAAATTTGGCCATTTTTTCTCTCCGATTTTGTTTTTATATTTGAGGTATAAAGATATCAAATTCTTATAGGGTTCATCAATTTTTTTATGACCTATCTCTGTGAAATTCTAGCTTTTTGACTTATTTGCTCAAGTACTGCTGTGCACATACCGACAAGTTAGTGATGAAAAAAATCTATTTAATTACATTCCTCACTCTTTTACTGGCCAAATACTGTTATGCGGAGGGAAGTGCTCCAAATCATCTCTTTTTTGAGGCGAAGCAGGATCAGTTAACTTCTAAACCCCAATGTCCAGAGGGTCATGTGATGGAAAAAGACGGGATGCTTCTATTTGGCAATTCCGAACAATTCTACTTCAGCCCAAGGCCTCCTGCTAAAGAAATTGAAGAGGTTTGTACATATACAACTTCATATAGTTCCTCAACAACGAAAATGGATAAGAGTTTTGTTTTAAGAAAGAAAGTGAAGCGCACAAATTGTGAGGATAAGTCCTTTAATGGAATAGTTAGCCATTCTTTAACTCGTGCTGGCAACAAGCTGATCTACGAAAATAAGTTTACCGACGAAAATTCAAAAGTCGTAAGTGAGTTTACATGCAATTATGTAAAGTAGCATTCACGATATTGATCCTTGCTGCGTTTTCGGCAGTTGCAAAGGGCAAGACGACTAAAACTGACGTAAATAGTATCAACGCTATGGTTTTAGATATTTTAAATATCGATAAACGTCTCGCAGCTTCTTGTGCTGACTGTGTGACACATTCTCCGGCAATTAGTCTTTCTGATAGTTTTTTTAAAGATGGTGCTGACTGTCGCCATTTTATCGAAGATAATGGAGAATATGGTGCTTGGGGAAAAACTATCGAAAACTATATTTTAACCGAACCTGACGGAGATGTCCTTTTAAGAGATAATCTTGCAGGAATGGAGTCCGGCAGTGGTGGTATATGCCCTCGTTGGAAGAGTCTAAATAGAGATGACAAAATCAGATTTTGGGTATGGTCAATGGCGGCCATAGCCTGGCGCGAGTCAACCTGTGTACCTACTAAGAAAAATAGAAACGCTACAAATGGCGTTGGGGTCGGCCTATTTCAACTTGATGAACGCTATTCAAATCGTCAGTGGCGCGGTAGACATTGTAAGGATAAGACGGTTTCTGCCGCAAAAGACAATGTTGAGTGCGCGATGGACATCATGAGTGAATTAATGAAGGGGAAGTCCGGGATGTATAAAACAAAAGGCATTTTATACGGATATAAATCAGGTTCCTACTGGGAACATCTCAAGCATAGTGATGGTGGGGATATCGGCTCACGCATTAGGGAATTTCCTCTTTGTCAATAAGATTTCAGTAATTTAGGGCATTGTCCTATGTCAAATTATCTATTTATCTTAACTATGTAATTTTTGTTCATTAACTAACTTTCTTTGACTTACTGCAAGGTGACATGATATGTCTCCTTCGTGGTAAGATTCCGCGACATTCTTGCACGAGAGATTTTGGGAAATTTAAGGAGAGAAATAAAGATGGAGACAACACAACAAGGTATTGACCAGAGACCCAAAGCAGATAGACAGACTTTTGCTTTTATTGGTTCTGGTGAGGGACTTATTCCATCAGTTGATCGTTTAACAAAATTAGAAGTTGGTAAGGCCTATTATCAACTGGGAAAGGTTTATTATGATAAGGCCGATCTTGATATGGCCGAGGTTAACTTTATAAAGTCACTAGAGTGTGCAGAGTTACCGAAAGATAATTTCTCAGTATTAAAGATTCTTGGTTTCCTAATTAGAATTGCTGCTGAAAAATTAGAAAATGAAAAAGCATCTAAGTATATCTCAATGTCAGAAAGTATTGTTGAAGACCTTGCAGCAAACTTAGGAAGTTTAAACGGTGAGTACTTCTATTATGCTGGTCTTGTTAAGAGTTATAAAGGTGATTTTGATGGAGCATCTCTTGATCTTAATATGGCACATAAAACATCTCGTGAAGAAAATGATCCTGACTTACTTGCAAAGTGTTTATTGGCCCTCGCAAATAATTCTCTCAATACGCTTGATTGTCATCAGGCACTTGATTACTTAAATCAACTTGATAATCTTTTAAAAATTATCAACAAGGAATATCTTGGTGGATCAATGCACATGAGTTATGGGAAAGTTTACCTGACTCTTGGTGATCACCAAAAATCACTTGAACACTTCAAAATTGCTAACGAAACACTTCAAAATAAAAAATGCTGGAATCTCTATGGATACGTTCTATTAGGGAAAGGGCAAGTTTATAAGCTTGCAGGTGATTTTGACCGTTCTGTTGTTTATTACAATATGGCATCAGAGGCGATTGACCTAAATAGATTTAAGAGACTTTCAAATCTTGTAAAAGCAGAAATTCAGGAAGTAAACGATTCAAGTGTTGATATTTATCTTGATAGAACTAACAGAAAAGTAAAAGAGAAAACTCTTGGAGTTATCGATTTCAAGCACCGTTTTGTTCTTCTCGAAATTCTTTTCTTGTTAGCAAAGAACACGGGAGAGTACTTCGATAAGGAAGTTCTTGCGAAGATGATTTGGAAGGATGAGTATAATCCACTTATTCACGACAAGTTAATCTATACGAGTGTTTCACGCTTAAGAAAACTTATCGAGCCAAAGAATGTTACTGAATCAAAGAGAAAGTATATTATTCGCGGAAAAGACGGTTATACTTTTAATCCAAACGTGAAGATTAGATTCCAAATGGAGACTCGTCTTTCTCCAGGTAGAGCGATCGCAAACGTTGATATTAGTTCGCCAGTGTAATACAATGGGCTTATGAAAAAAGCCCTAATTCTATTTTTTATATCGATGAATATTTGGGCCCTGCAAGATAGGGCCCTTTTTTCTATTGGAGAAACTATTATCTTTGCTCGCAAAGGTAATCTCTATCTCGATGTTCTTTCTAAAGCTCGTTGCTCTAACCGTGTAGGTCTTGTCTCAGAGTTAAGCAGCATCAAAGATGGTGATAAGCAGCTGGTTGTAGAGCAGCCAATTTCAACAATTGAGCAAAAAGCGACTGTAAATAAAATGATCCTTCTTTTTAAAGTTATTAAATCTGCGACGGCCCAAAGAGAAAAGCTAAATATGAGAGAGATTGCGAAGGAATGTCGTATTAAAGGTAATGAGGAGATCTCGGTACTATATGAATTAGTTAGTACTAATGATTATATTAAGCAGAGAATTGTTACTTCTAATGGTCCAGATAACCTTGAAAATAATCTGACTCTATTTAGACAGACTTTTGTCGATCCAATAGATCACCGTCCGTATTACTAATGAATATAGAAATAAAGACCGCTGCTGAAATTATCTTAGAGCCCCAGTTAATAGAAGAAATTTTTGATTTCGATAAACTTTATTTTAACTGGCCCTGGACAAAACAAAATTGGTTGGACTTTTTTAGAACAAGAACTGAATCGTTTATTGTCCTTATAAATGTTGAAGATACATTATCTGGATTCTGTTTAATCGAAAATAATGACGATATCTCATATCTCCATAAAATATGTGTTGCTAAGAATGCTGAGGGTCATGGGCACGGACAGGCCCTCATGACGAGTGCTCTATCTCAACTCGACGATTTAAAGGTAAATGCCTTATCTTTAGAAGTTGATGTTTCTAATTTCAGAGCGATTAGCTTCTACGAGAAACTTGGCTTTAAGCAACTGGGGCGACGCAAGAAATTTTATAGTGATGGCTCCGATGCCTTTGTCTATGAGTTAAGCCTGACATCATAGTAGTTGCACACTGTGTCAAATATGTTTTTTGTGTTATTATCGTGATATAAGTTGACAACTTTGTTTAATTTTCGATAATTTACATACAACAGCATTTTATGTTGTTCGAAATTGACGATTTAGCATTTTGCTTTTTCGGGAAGACTTAGGCTCTTCCCTTTTTTTTTACTTGAGACCAGAAATTGAATAATACAGAATTAGAAAAAAAATTTCATGAAAAGCTATTAGAAGTTACTAAAGAGCTAGGCTATATTTTATACGACCTTCAATACATACCAGGTAGTAAAACTCTTCGTGTCTTTATAATGGATGAGAAGACGATGACTGCAGTGATTGATGACTGTGTAAAAGTTGATAAGGCCCTTTCTCCATTCATGGAAGAGAATGCGTGGATTCCTGATGAGATTATCCTCGAAGTTTCTTCGCCAGGACTTTATCGCCATTTAAAAACTCTACAACACTATCAATGGGCAAAAGGAACACCTGTTACTTTAGCTCTTAGAAAGTCTCTGGATGAGCTTTATCCTGGAGAGTTTAGTAAGAAAGACGGTAAGAGTAAAAAACTTACGGGGATGCTTCTAGACTGTGATGAAGACGGTGTTTTGATTAATTATAATGAAGATGTTGATTTAAAGATAAATTATATAGAAATAAAAAAGGCGAACCTCGAACCTGAAGTTGAGCGTCGTCCATAAGTTAATGGGAAGGTAAAGATGAATTTTTCAGAGCTTGGAAGAGTAATTGAAACACTTGGTAAAGATCGTGGGATCAATAGAGATATTATCATTAAGGCGATTGAACAGGCTTTTCTTGTAACAGCAAGAAAGAAGTTTGGAATCCAAGGTGAGTATGAAACTCGTTATAATGAAGCTGATGATGATGTAGAGATCTTTCAATATAAGAACGTTGTTAACGATGTTAGAGATTCTATTGTTGAAATCAGCCTTTCTGATGCAAAAGAACTCGATGAAGAAGTTGAAGTTGGCGATCAATTAGGTATTAAAATTGAGAACCCTAACTTTACAAGAGTTGATGTACAAACAGCACGTCAGATTATTTTCCAAAAAGTAAGAGACGCTGAAAGAGAAATTCTATTCTCTGAATTTAAGCACAGACAAGGTGACCTTGTTACTGGTATTGCTAGAAGATACGAAAGAGGAAATATTATCGTTGACCTTGGAAAAGCTGATGCAGTTCTTTCTAGAAGAGAAATTATTCCAAACGAAGCTTTCAAACCAGGTGATAGAATCCAAGCATATTTAACTGAAGTAGTAATGACGAACAGAGGGCCAGAAATTAGACTTTCTAGAACTTCTCCAATGTTCCTTGTTAAACTATTTGAAGTTGAAGTACCTGAAATTCAGGATGGAACAATTGAAATTAAGTCTGCAGCAAGAGAGCCAGGACAAAGAGCTAAAATTGCAGTGAGATCAGTTGATAAAGATATCGATCCAGTTGGTGCATGTGTTGGTATGAAAGGTTCACGTGTTCAAAACGTTGTTAACGAACTTCAAGGTGAAAAAATTGATATCGTGAAGTGGTCTGAAGATTTCCAAACTTTTGCAACAGCTGCTCTTGCTCCTGCAGAAATTGACAGTATTCAAACTAACTATGATGAAAACTCAATGGACGTGGTTGTTGAAGAAGATCAACTATCTCTAGCGATCGGTCGTCGTGGACAAAACGTAAGACTTGCAGCAATGCTTACAGGATTTAAAATTAACATTATTTCTAAAGCAAAGCTTCAAGATAGAATTTCTAAAGCGGCTCAAGTCCTTGTTCAAATATCTTCTGTTACAGAGACAATGGCACAGGTTCTTGTTCAACACGGTGTAATGGCAATTGGTGATCTTGTTTCTGCAAGTGCTGATGAGCTTGCAAGTGTTCTAGAAATTGAAGAGTCAGCAGCTCAGGCGATTATTGATGAGACATTAAAAATGATCGACGCTGGTACAATCTCATATGGTGACGATGCTGAAGAAGAATTAGTTTCTGCTTCTGCTGTTCCAGCATATAGAGGACTTCTTGATTCAAGTGAAGAAGAAACTGATGAAGATGCGAAGAGCAAGTTCAGTGAAGCTGAAAGAAGACTACGTGAAGAGCTAGCAGCTTTTAAAATTAAATAAGTAAAAGAGTAAGAAAGTAACAAATAAAGTGGAGTTATAATGCCTAAAAAGATTTTTGAACTGGCAAATGAGATAGGAAAGGGTGCACTTGATCTTGTCGAAGAGCTAAAAAGTCACGGTTTCAATGTAAGAAACCACATGACTGTCTTAGATGACGAAGAAGTGAAGAAAGCTATTGCGCTTTGTTCTGGAGCCCCAGAAGAATCTGATAGCAAGAAGTCTAAAGTCACAAAGAAGAAAGTAGCAAAGAAGAAGGTTACAAAGAAAAAAGTAATCAAGAAAGTTGCTGACTCTGTTGACCCAGACTCTGGTGATGTTGCCATAACGGAGACGATTGTTTCGACAACTGTTGATCCGGATTCAGAAGATGCTTCTAAAACTAAAATTGTTAGAAGAAAAAAGGCCGTTGTTAGAAAGAAAGCTCCAGCTAAGTCTGATGAAGAAGTTTCTGAAGAGGAGGCGGTAGAAGTAGAAGCATCGGCTGAAGTAGATGTTGATATAGATACTGATTCTGATGTTGATACAGGTTCGACTGACGCTGATACTGAAACAGAAGAAATCGTTGCAGCAGCTGATGATTCAGAAGACGAAGTGAAAGAAGAAAAGAAAGCTAATTCAGGACAGAGTCCAGAACAACTTTTAAATACAAAACAATTTGGACTACGAATTGTTAAGCAAGCTCCAGTTAAGCCTAAAGTTGAAGCTCGCGATGAAGATGAAGATGATAGACCACGCAAGAAAATCATAACAAAACCAGTCGCAGATGAGGATATTGTTGATGATGATGAAGTTGCGAGAGGAAAGGATGGAGCTACTAGTAAGAAGCGTCTTTCTGGTCTAGCTTCAATGATGTCTGGTAAGAAGGCCATCGTTAATCGTTCTCAGACTCTGAATGAAGAGAGAGCTACTTCTGAACTTAAGTCATATGGTGTCCTAAGTGGTGGACGTCCAATGTATACAATGATTAAGAGAAAGAAATCTTATTCAGGACCAGCAAAAACTACAGCAATAACTGAAGTGAAGGATTCTAAGAGAGTGGTAAAATTACATGGTGGAGCTCTTGTAGAAGAACTTGCTAAAAAACTATCTGTAAAACTAAAAGACATGATTGATCAGTGTCTTGACCTTAACCTGCTAATTAAAGCAGGTGATTATGTCGGTATGAAGTTAGCAACTGATATTGCAGCTCTTTATGATTACAGAGTTGAAAACGTTGCTTTTGATGAAGACAAAATTATTGGGAAAGATAAGAAGGAAGACAGAAGTCATCTTCCTCTAAGGTCTCCAATTATTACAATCATGGGTCACGTTGACCATGGTAAGACAACTCTTCTTGATTATATTAGAAATGAGAAAGTTGCTTCTGGTGAAGCCGGAGGTATCACTCAACATATTGGAGCTTATTCAGTAGATGTTAAAGGTTCAAGCCTTACATTCCTAGATACTCCTGGTCACGCGGCTTTCGCGGCCATGAGACAACGTGGAGCTGATGTTACAGATATTGTTGTTCTAATCGTTGCTGCTGATGATGGTGTTATGCCTCAAACGCGTGAATCAATTAAGTTTATCCAAAATGCTGGGAAACCACTTATCGTCGCAGTTAACAAGATGGATAAGGAAGGTGCTAACCCAGATAGAGTTAAGCAAGAGCTTACTGAGTTTAATATTACTCCAGAAGAATGGGGTGGGGACACTCAATTCTGTCCAGTGTCGGCACTAAAGGGTGACGGTGTTGATGATCTTCTCGAAGCTATTGCTCTTCAAGCTGAAATTATGGACCTTAGAGAAGATCCAAATGGAAGCGCTGAAGGTATTGTTATCGAATCTAAGATTGAGCAAGGACGTGGACCAGTTGCAACAATTCTGGTTCAAAGTGGAACTCTTAAGAAAGGTGATGCGATTGTTGTCGGTGAAACTTACGGACGTGCAAGAAGCTTAACGAACTATAGAGGGACACTTCTAGATAGTGCTGGACCTTCTATTCCTGTTCAGGTTCTAGGATTAACAGAGGCACCATCTCCTGGAGATACACTAAACGTAGTTAAAAATGAAAGAGAAGCGAAGAAAATTGCTGAGAATAGAATTGATGAAAGAAAGAAACTTGATTCTGTTGGTGCAACAGCTCCAAAAGTTTCACTTGAGGATTTCTTTGCTGCTGCTAAGGATGAAGGTCCAGAACAAAAAGAGCTTGCTCTTATTATTCGTTCAGATGTTCAAGGTTCTTTTGAAGCAATCAAGAACGCTGTTGAAGGTCTATCAAACCCAGAAGTTAACGTACGTGTTATCGCTGGTGGTGTTGGTCCAATCAGTGATTCTGACGTTGCTATGGCAGAGACATCTGGTGGATTCTTATTAGGGTTCAACATGAGACCTTCTACTTCAGCTAGAAAGATGGCAGAAGTTAAAGGTATTGATGTAAAAACATATTCAATCATCTATGAACTAATCAATGATGTTAAGTTAGCGATTGAAGGACTTCTTGTTCCTGAGACTGTTGAAGAATTCATTGGTAGAGCAGAAGTTAGAGATACTTTCTCTGTTCCAAAAATTGGAACTATTGCTGGTTCTTATGTTATCGACGGTTCGATTCAGTCAGGATGTAATGTTAGATTACTTCGTGACGGGAAAATCGTATTTGACGGAAAAATGTCATCTCTTAAGAGATTTAAAGATGATGTTAAAGAAGTTAAGAATGGTTACGAGTGTGGTATCGCTCTTGAGCAATACACGGACATCAAAGTTGGTGACTTATTTGAAGCTTACCGCTTGATCGAAAAGAAGAGAACGCTAAGTGATGTTGAAACTCAAGGTACTATTTTATAAGAAGGTTTGATTTTGGCAAAGTTTAGTAAAAAAGAACAATATGAGAATCAGATTAGGGATGAACTTAATCTGCTTCTAAGAACTGGGCTTAACAATTCAGCGTTAAGTTTTGTTTCTATTACAAGAGTTGAGGTTGCTCCAGATTATTCTGTGGCAACTATTTACTGGGATACTTTTGATCCTTCACGTCGTGGTTCAATTAAAGAAGCGATGGATGCGACAGCTGGGAAGATGCGTTCTCACTTAGCAAAGACCGTAAAGGTAAGACACACTCCTGCTCTTGTAATTAAGTATGATTCATCTTTTGAAGATGAGGCCTCAATTGATTCTCTTTTAAGAGAAGAGAAGAAAAAGGGTAAGTCTTTCTAATGAAAAAAAATTCCACAAAATATAAAGGCCCTTATTATGGGCCTTTGTTTTTTCTAGTAAACAAACCCGTTGGTGTTTCATCGTTTGATGTGATTAGAAAATTTAAAAGAGCTTTGTCTAAAAAAATTGGTAAAATCGGTCACTTTGGTACACTTGATCCTTTTGCCGATGGCCTGATGATTGTCGGTATTGGTGGGGCAACACGACTTAATGATTACACTCAAAAGCTTCCTAAAGAATATATCGCGAAAGGAGTTCTTGGGATTAAGAGTGAGACTGGTGACTTTACGGCAGGGGAAGACCAGTATTACAAAGATGATAATTATAGTTCTTTGAAATATTCAAATGAACTAATCGACGAAACTTTAAAGTCGTTTCTGGGTGAGTATGATCAGGTTCCACATAAGTATTCTGCAACAAAGTTTGAGGGTAAAAATCTCTATGAGTGGGCCCGTGAAGGTGTGGAGATAAAAAAAGACCCCGTTCGTCGTCATATTTACGAGATTGAGCTTCTGGCCGTTGAAGGTGATGAAGTTACTTTTAGGGTAAGCTGTTCGAGTGGAACATATATTCGAGTTCTTTTTGAAGATCTTGCATTGAAGCTTGGAACTTTTGGGGCCTTAAAAGAGCTTAGAAGATCTAAGATTGGTCCACACTTCATTGAGAACTCTTTTGAGTTGGGTGTATTAGAAAAAGAAGACTTCGATGAGGAGTTCTTTCTTTCACAATATGCACAGAATATTGAGTCATTGGTGGACTTTCCACGTATTGATTTTACAGATACTGAACACTTTAAGTTTAGTAATGGGCAAAAGTTTACCGTGGATAGGGAAGATGCCCATTACTGGGTATACTTCGCACAGGAGCTACTGGGGCTTGTTGAGGTCTGTCAAGGTAATGTAACATATTGCATTAGCTATAGTGGTCAGGAAACATTAAAAATAAACAACTTAACTACTCGTAATTCTTTGGACGATCGAAGTTAAGTTATGGTAGAATATTAGAGATTTGACAATTTTAGTTTTCAAGGAGTTAGGGTGAATACAACGCTATTAGCAATGGGGATTGCGTTCTTAGTAGTATTAGGATTAGTTGTTAATTTAGGAGTATTAAGTTTACTTTCGGGTGCTTTACACTTCTTATTTGCAAGACCTTCATTAGAAATTTTGAAGTCTGAAAATGGTGAGAGTGGTTTTGCATTTGGTTTCCGTTGGAATAATGCAAGAGAGCCAGCTTCTTTTGACCAAGTAAAACTAAGACTTTTTAATCCATTCGCAAAACCAACTCAAGTTGATGTATCTGCAGACTTTGCAGGTCAGACATCTGATTTTGGTGTTGATGTTAATTTAGGGCCAGCATTTACTGAGATTCTAAATTCTACGGGATTAGATAATTCAACTCTTCAAATTGAAGTTGTTTCTAAGAAAGATGGAATCACTCACTACTTTAATTATAAGACAAGAAAGTTCCTAGAGAACTTTAGAGCGGCTAATAAGTCTGTTGCTTCTTTTAATGAGAAATATGGTTATGTAAAAACTAAGCCAGTTTATCATCAAACAACAAGAAGCTTTATTGCAGATCCACTTCCACAAACGGCTGAGAAGATCTTAAAGATTCAATCTAACCCAGCTTTCGCAGGTGCTTTTACAGCTGCTGCTGATTCAGCGGCTCCGGCACAAGAGAATTTTACTGTTGCTAAGGTTTGGATTGAAGATGGATGTATCGTTTGTAATGCTTGTGAAGGTATTTACCCAGAGGTATTTGAAGTTACTGATACGACTTGTTTAATTCGTCCAGATGCACCACTTAACGATGGTCTTAAAATTCTTGAATCTGCGGAAGCTTGTCCAGTTGAAGTTATCAAGTTTACAAAAGCTTCATAAATTAAAAACTAAAATTTAGTATTATATAAGGGGAGACTTGAGTCTCCCTTTTTTATGTCCAGGATGGACGGTATGTCGACGGGAGGCAGGAGCCGGAGTCGACGATGTCAGGATGGACGGTATGTCGACGATGTCCAGTGGACTGTTATCTGCAGCAAAATGCGTGAGTATTTTGCCATTGAGCATGTGCGGATTGTCCTTGTTTGACGTCGACATTGAGTGGGTGAGGGTTTTCTTTAAGCACTTAAGGTAGCAACAATAATTGATACCTTATCGAGTCTAAAAAGTTTCCATTCGTACGATTCTGGATGAAAGCAGTGCTTATACTCAATACCTAACTCATCCCAATGATCCATGAACCCCTTCCATTTTTTTACACCATTATCAGCGTAGCCTATCATATATTTTACGCTTGTGTGGTTAAGTGTGCAGAAGGAGTGAGCCGCTCATTCTTCGCGTTTTTTTGACATTGGCACAACGGTAAAGCTCTGACATCAAAATGCTCCCGCATTTTGCTGCAGGCAAGAGGTTGGACGTCATCAATTATCATTCTGATAATTGCTTTCTACAGTCGACTCCGGCTCCTACCTCTCGTCGACATACCGTCCATCCTGGACATCGTCGACTTCGGCTCCTGCCTCTCGTCGACATACCGTCCATCCTGGACATAAAAAAGGCCCTGCGTTTAGCAGGGCCCAGTTTATTTTTGAATGTGATTGATTCTTATAGTCCGAATAATCCAGCTTTAAGCTTTTTCTTCGCTTCTACTTTATCTTCTGTCGACATAAGAGCATACTTAAGGTCATTCATTGAGAAATTCTCAAATAGCTCACTTTCTTCCTTAGACATCTCTCCATACACTCTAGAAAATACATCGTATGCATACTGGAATCTTACGAGACCCACTTTGTCGATATATTTGCCTACTGCTTCGTTGATATCTTGACCACTCATCTGCGCCTCAAGAAATACATTGAATAGTGTATCAACGTCAGTCTTAGCTGTTGCATATACTGTTTTAAGGTCGATAACTTTTTCAATCAATTCTTTTCCAGCAGTTGGTTCTGCTTGTGGCCCAGTTTGAGTTGGTTCTTCTGAAGCAACATCAGTTGAGTCATCAGCTGAAGCTGCGTCGTCAGTTGCTACATCATCTTCAGATGGAGCTGGAACTGGAGCTGGTTGAACTGAAGCATCATCAACAGTTTTCTTAATCGCTGAAATCTGAGTAGCGATTTCATCTTGTAGACCGTTAAGTCTATCAATTAGTTCTTTCGCAATTGTATTTCTCTTCGCTGCTCCGTACTCGAAAGTAGAGTCTTTAGTCTTAGATACAATTACATCTCCAAACTCATCACTGTCTTGGTTAAGAGCATTCTTGTAAACAGTTAAACTATCTGCGAATGCATTTCTTGCTCTGTACTCTTCTTCAGTTTCCGCATCTGATATACTTGAACGAGCATTCGTTCTTGCAACTTGCGCTAGAACTGGTCCAAACTTAAAGTTTTCTTTGTCTAAGATTGGAATAAAGTTCTTAATCGTCCATTTTAAAGATGGTACTTTTGTTTTGATACTTAGGTCTAGTTCAAATGGTGCAGGGTACTTCATACCGTTTGCAGCTGTAAATCTCATTGGATCATGTAGTTCTTCACCATAAACTAAGTGTCTAACTAAGTTATCAATTTCTGCATCGTATCCTGGTACATCAACAAATGAGATGTGGTTACTTGCACCAGCAGTCGTTAGAAGTTCTTTATTTGTTAAGAATTCCATTGCGAATGCTTTATCAATCCAGTTACCTCTAATTTCGATATCAGAAGAGTCATGGTCTTCGTTTGTTCTGTCAGCAGCGTCTACGTCATTGTGCAACTTACCAACTTCACCTTCAACTTTAGCAGAGATCTGTAGTTGACTCTGGCATACAGCTACGTTGTTACCAGTTGCTTGAAGACACATATTCATAAGAGTTTGTGAGTATGCTTCTACGACTGCTCCTGGGATATTCTTGTCAAAACATGTCCATGGCTTGTAAGAACCTTTGTCATTTGGAAGATCAAATGTAAGTTCAGACATAGACTCACTCATTACAAATGGTACTCTTGCATCAGTAATCCATTCTTGGCCACCGATTGTTGCAGTTAAACTTGCATCACAAGTTAGATCAGGCGTCTTGATAATATCAAGAAAGAATCTTCCTGCTGCATCGTTTGCATCCTTTGTTTCTTGTACGTAATCACAGAAGTCACCAATTGAAGCTCTTTGCTCAGCTGAACATCCAGTCACTGCTAGTTGCTCAAACCCTTGGAATTGTCCTAGGTAAGTGTGTAGTGATTGCCACTGCTCGTGAATTTGTCTAACGTCAAGCATTGTATAGTAAGTCGATACAATATAGTTCCACGCACCACTTCTGTCGTTGAAGTTCTTTCTACGATTCTTTAAGTTTCTCCAGTAGTAGTTTTCCTGGTACTTATCAGCTAAGTGGTTCATAATTTCTTTAACGTTTGAACCTTCGTCAAATCTGTTACAAGTAAGCATTGAACCAGCATCTTCATCAGTACAGAAACCATATTTTTTAAGGTTAGGTACTTTGTTTAGAAGAGTAGATTTTCCAAGCTTAACAAAGCTTCCATTAGTTAATTGTACTTCTCTGTTATAAGCAAATTTTAATGCTGCAGTATCATACTTACCGAATGTTGATAATTCGTTAAGTGACGAGTAAGCATAATCCATAATCGATGAGTATACTGATCCGCCATCAATACCTAGCTCTTTTCTCTCTTTTTCAGAGTAGAAGTTATCCTTGTCAACACTTCCGTAGAAGTTGTGTCTAAGACCTAGATTATGTCCAATTTCGTGAACAAGAGTTGGAACATATGCATGTTTCGCTAGGATTTTAGTTAACTGAAATTTTTGATCAGAAGTTAATTCAATCCAATCTTTTAGTGCACCTTTTTCATCTCTAATACCTTTAACAGTATTGATTTCTTTTACAGATACTTTTCCAAGAGATTGAAAGTTTAACATGTCAGATGTAAAACCTGAGTTTCTGTTAAGAATTTCTTTTGCTTTCGCTTGTTTTGCATAACGACTTGTAAATTCAGGGTTCGCTTTTTCAAATCTCTTAATAAGCGCATCTTCATTTCTGAATTCAACTTTTCTATTAAGGAATTCTTTAATTGCACCCTTAGTAAGTCTCTTACCAAGCTGAACCTTACCTAGAGATTTATTTACTTTTTCATGCTTGTGGTTATGGCCATGAGCATCTTTTTCTCCAAGGTCAAGTTTTGCAATTAGGTTAAGTGCATTTTGAACAGCATTTGTTCTCTCTGCAGCTGTTGACTTCTTAAGAAGTGGTCCGGCCATTCCTAGAGCTTTTTCTGCATCTGCTGGAGGAAGTGGTCTTTCATTCTTTTCTCTTTCAAGTTCTCTTTCTAACCATACGATTGAATCATAAGTATATGGTGCAAATGACTCTAGTGAACCTTTGTACATATTAGTGTGACCTTTAACGATCTCACCTGTTCTTGGATTTGCTACTGTTGGTCCGTATCCTAATAGTCCAGAAGCGATATCTTCAATAAGAACAATCATCGTGTTTCTTAAGCTTCCTGGTGATTTTCCTGATGGCTCATGAAGTTTTAAGAAAAGGTTAACACCGTCTCTTGCCATCGCTTTATTCATTCTATCAAAAGCATAGTAAGTTGCTTCTTTTAAGTACTCATTTCCAAGAGTAACAATTTTACCATTTTCATCGTAAGTTGTTTTCTTGTTAAACTCATCACTTAGGTGATAATCGATAACTTTACGTTCTGGATTCCATCTGTTCATTACAAATGTATAATCTGTTCTCATGTCATCGTTTTTAATTTTTTCTTCAGTTGTAAAAAATCCAAATAGTTTATGATCATCAACAGGGTAGTTAACTTTCTCATAGTTTGGTGATGCAATAGAGTCTAGTTTTGCAAAAGAGTAGTGAACACGAACATTAATCGCACCAGCATTATCTTCTAGCTGTTGCTTATATTGTTGCCATGTCTCGACATTGTACATTAGGTTTTCGTAACATGAAGGTGTGTCGATAAATTTATAAGTCTTTTCAATTGTAAAGTTTAAGTCTGTCTTTGTAATTTCAAGAGTGTCTTTAAGTAGTCTGTCTCCAATTGGCATGAAACATGAGTCTCCAGAGCTTGGAAGCTCTAGACTATCAGCTTCAAGAAGTTGAGTTCCTGCAAAGTTTGCAACAAACTTATCTTTTTGGAACCACTCAAGTTCTGAGTTTTCTTCTTCCTCATTTGTACACTCGTCATTTGAGTTAAGTCTACAACGGTAAGCGTGATACGATACAGGAATCTTCAAGATTGGCTTATTGTTAAGCGTATTATCTGTAAACGAAGGATCCTTTTCCATTTGGTAAGCAACAATTGCATCCTCTTCAAACTTAAATTTGATGATTCGCTCTTTACCTTGAACAAATGGCGCCATCGCAGTTGTATATCTTGGTACACCTTGCGACGTTGGTACGTATAAGAATTCTGCTTCAGTGTCGATACTTGCTTTTGCTTGTAGACCACCGTTCTCAGAAGACTTAAATACTTCTTCAAACTCACGCTCTTTAGCACATCCTGTAATTAGACCTGCAAGAACAAGAGTACTTAATAGATAATTCTTTTTAGACATGTTCACTCCTGTAGCTTTAGACTTAATATCTAAATCCTAATGTAAAATAATATGTAGACTCATTTTTATCAAAAAGTTGTACGTTTGATTCTTTTCCGTTTACGGCCAGTGCTGAACCACCAATTGCGTGGCCAATCGTCGCTGATGCCCCAACTTCATGTGAGTAAGTGATTGACTGATCAAAAGAAAAGAAGTCGTTGTAGTTACCATCGTATGTAAAGTTGCGGTAGTAAGTATTACCAAGATAAATTCCAAAGCTATCGTTAAACGCGTAATCAAACATCAGAGAGTTTGATAATGTTCTTTGTGTATTAGATTTTCCACTTGTTGTTACTTTGTACTCGTGAAAGTTATTAATGATTGAAGGTGAATATCCAATCGTTAATCCCTTTGCGATATTTGAAGCGTCGTAAAGAAATGTAACCGATGCAGAAAGTGCTGTTTGAAGACCTGTTGTTTTTCTTGAAGCTTCTGATACTGGTATCTTTGTTGAAAGTTTCGCAGTTGAAGTCCAGTACTTTGCGAATACAGGTAGTGCACGTGATAAAGATAAACTCGGATCTCTAAGTTTTTGCTCTCTTTCACCTTCAAGATCTTTATCAAGGATTAAAGATAATCCCGCCTTAAATTCATTTGGCAATTTATAACCAAACCCAAGGGATGTCGTATTTGAATAAGACTTCTCGACATCACCAGTTGGTTTTGAATCCGTTTCTAGTGTCGAAGAGAGACTAATTGACCACAGTTTAGACGCTTTTTCAGGCGATTTAACACTTGTTTCACTTACGCCCTGTTGGGCCATAGCTTTTGAGGCCAATAAAATTAATAAGATAGACATTTTCTTTGTCATTATCATTCCCTGTGTAATTCCTATCACTAGTTATGTACGCAAGTATTTGCAAATACAGTGCCAGTAAAATCGGTGTCAGAAGGTGACTATTACACTCAAGAATATAATAAAAAGGCCCCGAAGTGGGGCCGAGTGTAAATTATTCATGCAGTTAATAAAAATATGAACAGTTTTAGAGGAAGCGAGAATAAATTTTATCGAGGAAAATACCTTTGAAGGCATCTTCATTTTCTAACCAAATTTCTTTGAGTCCTTTTTCGTCATTAAAGATAGGGCATTCAAATGTAAGAACTGGGCAATCAAGTTTTGCTGGCCCATAAGTTCCAAGTGAACCCGGAGTTGGGTAGCCAATATCCGCTACAACTTCATACCCATTTCTTTCTCCTAGGTAGTTTGCCACATCAAGACAATCACCATTGAAGTTTACAAGTGGCTTCCATGAGTGAATTGATAATATTAGTCCTGGAGGATATTTTTTAAATAGATTGATGAGGTATTGATTTTCAGGTTCGCTAAGTGGTTTATTACCTGGGTAGTATTTCTTTTCAGATACTTCACTAGTCCAGCAGTCAGTTGACAGGTTTCTATTGAGGTCTACTCCATTAGCATTCACACGTGTGTTTGCTCGGTAGCCGTCTACGTTAACGATTGGAACAACGACAAGCGGTATATGCATTTGATCTTGAGTCTTTAGCCAGTTAAAAAGTTGCTCAACAACGTAAACACCTTCGACTTCATCACCATGGACTCCTGCCATTAAATAAATGTATTTATCTCCATCGACATCCGTTCGATAAGATTTTATCTCCGTTCCTTCAACGCTGAAACCTGAATTTAATTCATGAAAATGCATATTCTATCCTTTTAAATTTCATCAAATATTTTATCAATATCAATACTCAAAGTCTTGAAAAAAACTCAATTCTTGGATTTGTGTAATATTCAAGTTATTATTTTATAAATAGGGGTCACCATGAAAAAGAAACAGGTTCTAGCAGTGCTAGAATATTTAGATAAATTAAGCCAAAACGATTATCAAATAAATGATGCAGTACAAGAGTTAGTTGATTTCGCCAATGAATACATCACAGATGATGAGACAGCTGTTTCAGCAATCAATACTGACTTTATTGTTCCAAGTGAGGCAAAAGACCTTAATGCTTATACTGTTTACTCTGACGGTGCCTGTCGTGGAAACCCTGGGCCTGGGTCATGGGGCGTGGTAGGTCAGGATGTGGATGGGACAGTACTCTTTGAGCAAAGCGAATTTCATCCTGAAACAACAAATAACCGTATGGAGCTTCTTGGAGCGACAAAGGCCCTTGAGTATATGATTAGACATCTCGCCGATCAAAAAAAACCGCAATCAACTGCAGTTATACTTTATAGTGATTCAAAATATGTCATCGATGGCCATGAGAAGTGGCTACCAAATTGGAAGGCGAGGGGCTGGAAGAAGGCAGATAAGAAAGAACCTGAAAATCTTGATCTGTGGCAGAAATTCGATTTTATTACGAGTAAATTTAAAAATCTCAAGTTTAGATGGGTAAAAGGACATAGTGGGCATCCTCAAAATGAGAGATGTGATCAATTGGCCAACCAGATTTTGGATGATAATCTAAATAATTAATGCATAATACTTGAATATTATTGTAACTAGGGATATCCTTTCTACATTAGTATTTACAAATAAATTTAAGGAAAAATTTATAATTTACAAAGGATGTTGCATGAAAAAAATTATTCCATTCCTAGTTCTAGGATCGATGGTGCTAGTTTCTTGTAATAAGAAAGAAGCAAAAATTGAATCAGATGACGACAAAACTTTCTACTCAGTAGGACATGTTTACGGAAAGAGATTCAAAGAATTCAAACTAAATGAAAGAGAAGTTGAAGCACTAATTGCTGGTGTTAGAGACGGTATGACCAAAGATCAAGCACAAGTTGATGATACGATGAAATATGCATATAAATTCAGAGATATCATCCAAACAAGACTTCAAGCAAATTCTGCTGGAGAGAAAGAAAATGGTGTAAAATTCCTTGAAGCATTCGTTAAGAATGAAGGTGGAACAAAAACAGCTTCTGGTCTAGCTTACAAAATTATCAACCCAGGTTCTGGAGAGAAACCAAAAGCTACTGATACAGTTGAAGTTCACTACAAAGGAACTTTAATTAACGGAACTGAATTTGATTCTTCTTATAAGAAGAATAAGCCAATTGAATTCCCACTAGATAAAGTAATTAAAGGATGGACAGAGGGTGTTCAACTAATCGGTAAGGGTGGAAAAATTAAATTAGTGATCCCATCTGAACTTGCTTACGGTGATCAAGGTGCACCTCCTTCAATTCCTGGTGGAGCAACTTTAGTATTCGAAGTTGAGCTTCTAAGTTTTAAAAAATAATTGAATTTATAATGAGGGGCCTAGTTTAGGCCCTTTTTTTTTGTAAAAATTTCACCCGAATGGAACACTACGTTATTTTCGTGTATAAAGCCCAAAACTAATTGGGGGAAAATATATGAAGATATTATCTAACGGACTAATTTGTTCGCTAATGCTACTTTCGACACCAGCATTTGCTGAGTGGGTTAAGAAAGGAACAAACTACTCTGATGTTAAAAATGTTAGAGTTTCAGATGTTGCAAGGTTTCGTGGAGAAATCGATTCTAAATTATCTCTATTTTCAAAATGGGCAGAAAAAAATACTGATGAATTATTTGTTGGGTTAAATGTTAAAGAAGTACACAATCTTTTTCTAACAGATTTCCCACAAAGAGATGGATCTAAGTTTAAGTATAAACTTGGTGCATTCATCGAATTAAAAGATAGCGAAGATCAGGCAGAGAAATTCTTCTTTGTTAATCTTGTTGCAACAGGTGACGAGCTTGAAGAGAGTGGAAGTAGAGTTAAAGGTGATGTTGAGATTTATCAAACATCTATTCGTGCACTAAAAGATACTTCGCTTTCTGTTGAAGTTGCTCTAGGAGCAAGAAAGGCAATCGTTAAAGACGATGCCCTTGGAATCAAAATGGTATTCCCACTTGGTGTCGGTGCGCTTGATGAGAACGTTTTAAATGAGGGTGTTTCTATTATTACACCAAGATTTAAAAATGGCGTACTTGATAAGCGTTATGCAATGTATGAAAGAAAAATGCCAAGATACTATATGGGTAAACCATTCATCCGTTTATTGTCTCAAGAAGATCCTAAAGAAGGTTTCACTGGGATTGGATTTCACGCACAACCAAATGGTGATGATTTCATCCGTGCTTTTGATAGTCATGGTTGTATGAGGATGCTTGATGCTGACCTTTATACAATGTATTGGTTAGTGACTGAGTCTGCTACTGGGAAAACTCCAATTGTTGTTAATTTTAATTTAGCAGATAAGTCAGAGCACCCATTTCCAAAGAGAGATAAGCCATATAAACGAGTTTTAAACACTGGTTCAGCTGCATCTCCTGACTTTGCTCTTGATATCGATGACCTAGTTCAACTTCAGTATAACTATAAAGCGGAAGCACCAATTTCTGAATTTAAAGACGATGTTGATGATGATGTTAATGTTCTTTTTGATTACGATATGTGGTGGAGAGTAAAAGAGAAGAGAGAAGGTAAGGTCGCTGCTTGTAAAGAGAGATTCAAGTTTGATGATAGCCAATTCAAAGTTGATTATACTCCATACAAGTTAAATATTAATGATTACGTTAATAACTGGATGACTGATAAAGAAAGAGCTAAGGCGATCAAAGAGTTTGAAAAAGATCAAAAGAAGAAAGATCGTGAGTATAAGCGTGAAGTAAAAGATATGGAAAAAAAATTAGCAAGAGCTAAGAAGCAAAATGCTGAAGATTATGATGACTGTATCAAGAATATTAGAAAGAAAAGATCACTGAAAGATAGATTATATCGTTGGTGGGTACACGGAAAGTAAGTTTGAAATTAAGGCCAGTTTAACTGGCCTTTTTTTTTAGTTAAATTCTATCCCAAGAGAAACAAGCGCCTGTGTAATATTTGTTCTTTGTTCCACACCGTCAGAAAATGTTTCCGTCGCAGAAATACTTTCAACTGTTCCTTCAATTAGAAAACTAAAACGTTTACTATATGGAATATCTACACCAAGAGTAAAGCTTGGAACTATTGAAGCAGTTCCTGTTTTTACTGATTCATTAAGTTGTGATTGCGTTTTTCCATAACCCAAAGAAAGGGAAGCGTATGGAGTTGCATCAAGTTCCCAAAAGTCATTAAAACGTGTTTGTAGGCCAACTGTTGCCATATATCTCTGCGAGCTAATTTCAAGATCAGGGCTACTTAAAGTTAGGACATCGTCGTCATAGCGAAATCCAACTTCATAGCGTAGAAAATCATTAAAAGCTTTTGTGTATTTAAATTTATAATTATTTCCAACGCGAGCACCATCGTTATTTTCTGACTCGGTTGTTGATTCACTTAGTCCTTGAGAAATACCACCAAGAATTTGAAATCTTCCTTCGTAGAGCTTTCCATACTTTTTAAGAAGTAGTTTTCGCTCTGTTTTTAGAATATTCTGGTACTCTTTGTCGCTGATCATGCGAGGAATTTCTGTCCATATTTTTTCGATAGAGTAGCTAACTGTTATTATGTCTCCACTTTCAAAAGAGACGGAAGCATTCTTATCTTCTAGTTCCCATTGTGAGAAGTCTCTAGAGACAGTGATGGCCTTCGCGACAACTGAGGTTGACTTATTACTAAAAAGAGAGCGTTGACCTTTGTATATTTGATCGGCCATTCCTTTTCTGATAACAAATGATTGAGCGCGGTTGTCGACTTTTTGAATGATGACAAGATTATTATTTTCAATTTCCTCAGCAAGAGTAACTTGAGATAATAAAAGAAGTGAAATCATCGTAAATATTTTCATCAATTCTATTTTATCTTTTGATCTATAAATTAACAAAAGGCAATTTTGTACTATTTTAATAAGTTGATAAATGCAGTCGGTTTAAAATAAATAAACTTTTATTTTTATAAGTCGAAATGTAGTTGATATGAAAACAATAGTACTTAATTCTTTATTACTTTCTACACTTATTTTCTCTTCGTGCGTAAAAGAGCCTAAAGGGAAAACCGCGACCGCTAAAGGACTTTTAGAAAAAGAAACAAATAGTCCTCCGGTCATTAGCACTGTAAGTGTGCCAACGAGTACTACCTTTCAAGTTACTGGAAAATATCTTGATGATTTAAGAAATGCGAAACTCGTACAGTCTGCAAATATATATGACTTACAAGTTGTTTCTAAAACTTCCACAACAGCGACTTTTTCAATATCTTCATCAGTAAGGCTTATCACTGATCTAATTTCGACTTTAGTTATATCTAATTCTTACGGCCAGGCGAGTACGCCAATTACTTTCATTATTAACGATGGAACTATAACGACAGCGAAGATCGCTGACGGCGCAGTTACTGCGGCTAAGCTAGATGATATGGGGGCGGTTGATGGTCAGGCCCTTATATATGATTCTGCTTCTTCAACATGGGCACCTGGAAATATTTCAGGATTGGACTTTCGTGGAACTTACCTTCCTCAAGCTGGGATCGAGCCAAATGTTTCCCCTAATAATGGTGATTTTTATGTTGTAACAACTTCAGTTTCAAATATAGATATTGATGGAGTGGGGACGAGAGCAATTGCTATTGACTATAACTCAGGAGATTGGATTGTTTATGATGGAATTAATGATAAATGGACTCGTCTAACTAATACGGCCAGTGGTAATTTCTTTCAAAGAAATGGAGTTGATCTCTTTTATACCGCAGGAGAAGTTGGAATAGGAACTGAAACACCTGTTAATTTGTTAACTCTTAGTGAGCCAACTCTTATGGGTAATAATAACGGAAAAGTTCTTAGCCTAACAGGTGGAACTGATACGGCGAATGCGAATTGGTCTCGTTCGATGACTTTTGGAATTAACGGCGTTGAACATGTTTATAGTGGTACTTATGGAAGTTCTGCTGGTGGAACTTCAACACTTTCATATTATTTCTTAAATGCTTCTAATCCAGGAAGTGCAACACCGTGGGCATCTCCTGATTTTGTTATCAGTAATATAGGTTATGTTGGTATTAATACTATTTCTCCTGGTTACGAACTTGATGTTAATGGTGTTGTAAATGCAACATCGTTCATTGGTGATGGTTCTCAATTAACAGGAATTACTTCTACAAATTCTCTAACAAATCCTGATACGACATTGATTTCTGCTGATAATAATGGTGATTCAACTGGAGAAATTTTATTTCAAACACAATCTTCAACAAAGGCTGTAATTACAAATGGTGGTAGTATGGGGATTGGAACAGCTACTCCAACTTCTCGTCTTGACGTTAGAAGTGTTGATGAAACTACGGCATCTATTTATTCTTATCAGACTAATGAAGCTGTTTTAAATCTTATTTCTAATTCTGGAGCTAATGAGGGAGCTGAAGCGCAAACGCTAGCTGGAAATGGATTAGGCTCAGTCAAATTCTCAGGTCATAATGGAACGAGTTTTCTTGAGGGGGCAAAGATCGCCTCGACGGCCACTGAAAATTGGACAGCAACCAATACAGGAACGAATCTATCATTTTATACAACAGCAACGGCAACAACAGGGGCCACTGAAAAAGTTAGAATTTCACACGATGGTAAAGTGGGTATTGGAATAACAGCCCCAACTGAAGCGCTCGATGTTGTTGGTAACTCGACATTCTCTGGTAATATTTCTGCCGGAGGTAGTGCAACTTTTGGTACAACTCTTTCTGTCTCTGGAGCAACTACTCTTGCAGGAGTAACTGCAACCGATATCGTGGTTGATACTAATCTTCTCTATACAGACTCAACTAATAATCGTGTTGGGATTGGAACGATTACACCTAATGCTTCGGTGATGATGCAAATTGCTGGTAGTTTAATGGTTGATGATTGTGTAGTTGATAGTGGAAGTTCGACAATTGCTGGTACTTGTTCTTCTGATGAGCGTTTTAAAAAAGATATTGAAGCTGTAGATGGGATCTGGTCTAAATTTAAGGAGCTTCGACTTGTTGAATACGGTTGGAGACAAGATGAGTTTCCGGAGAAACATTTCTCTGACCATCGTACAATGGGGGTTATAGCCCAGGAAGTACTAAGAGTTTTTCCTGATGCTGTTGTTACAGACGATGATGGCATGTATA
The DNA here is from genome assembly GCF_000447795.1 of Bacteriovorax sp. Seq25_V. NCBI lineage: Bacteria > Pseudomonadati > Bdellovibrionota > Bacteriovoracia > Bacteriovoracales > Bacteriovoracaceae > Bacteriovorax > Bacteriovorax sp. Seq25_V. Next base: position 55,094 of record NZ_AUNI01000019.1, read on the forward strand.
AAGTTAATTACTCAAAACTTCAGATGTACTCGATGGGGGCTGTTGCAGAGCAGGCCCGTGAGATTTCTAAACTCAAAGAGGAAAATGAACAAATGAAAAGCTTCCTATGCCAAAAGTATACTGATGCTCCATTTTGCAATTAAATCTTTGCATTTTTATTCGAACAAATATTCCCTAGATTTTCTAAGTTGTTAATATCATGTGATTAATGATAAACGTCCATTTTTGTACGAAAATTAAGTGAGTTAGCTCAAGAATTATTTATCAAAGGCGATAAGTCACTTGGGTAAATGTATAAATGGGTAGTAAATGAAGAGTTTTGTTGGATTCATTTTATTTATAATTCTAATAGTTTCGTGTACGCCACAGGAAGTTAAAAAAAGTGCAACTTGTGGAGAGAATGAGCTATTTGATGAAGTGAAAAGAACTTGTGTTATTAATACAACACCTCGTCTTCCTGTTGCAACATCAACATCTCTGACAATTTTAGAAAACGCTGCAGAAGCTTCATATCCAATTTCATACACTGATAATGATGGAGACCTCGTAAATTCATGTACGATCTCCGAATCTTTCACTGGCCTTCGTGGTGTGATTAAGTCGCAAGGGATTATCTACCGCGGTAGTGTTACAAATGCTGCTCATCTTTATTATACTCTAAGCCTTGTTAATGATAATACTGTAGCCGTTGGAAGTGAGGTGGCATATCTCTCTGGTTCAACAGTTGTCGTTCGTATGAGAAGTGGTTCTTCGATTTCTGATCGCATAGTTGATGCGATCAATAATTCACCAACTCTAATTACTGCGGGTATTACTGCTGAGCTTGTCGAGTCTTTTAGATTTCAAACTGCGCAGGCATCAATTAATTTTCAAGGTGCATTTTGTGAATGTACTAATGGTGCGTGTAATGTAACATTGCAGCCTATCACATATACAGATGGCCTTTCGTACGTCAAATACTACGTAACTGATGCAGATGGAAATAGTGATATTAAAACACTCGAAGTTAATATTACAAATGTAGATAGAGCTCCAGAAACAAGAGATATCTCAGGACTTTCATTTAACGAAGATAGTTTTATTACTGTTTCATTGACTCCATACGCGTATGGAGGGACTCCTACAACACAGGCCTATGCAGATCCAGATGGAGACGTTGCTACTTCATGTACTATTTCTAATTTAAACTCAAACTTAACTCAGGTTTCTGCGTGTAGTTGTTCAAGTGGCACATGTTCTGTAACTGTTATGGGAGCCGCAAATTACTATGCAACCGGAATAGATTATTTTGATTACACTGTTTCGTCTAATGGTAGCACTTCGAATGTATCCACAGTAAGTGGTGACGTCGTAAGTGTTCCTGATGCTCCAGTAGTTTCGAACACAACTTGGAACTTTACGGAGAGTGGAACAAATGCTGGCGCTGCGGACAGTGCTACTTTTAGTCTTCCAATTCCTACAGATGTTGATACAGGTGAGACATATGAGTACTATGTTTTAACTGGTGCAATTCTCGATTCAAATGTTGGATTTACAACAGGATGTTTCGGTGATGATCGTTTGAGTACGACTTGTACTTTCACTTTAAATGAATCTGCACAAACATCTCAATCAACATCTTTCCAATACTATGTAAAAGACTCTAATGGTGCCTTCTCAAATAATGCAACAATCACCGTTAATATTACTGCGACTAATGACCCGCCAACATTTGCTTCTATGGCAGATGTGACCGAGTCTGGAAATGAAAGTAGTGACTGGAATCCAGTTTCTTTTCCTGTGAATCTAGTGGCCGGTCAAGATAATGAAAATGATATTTCTGGTGCAGCTTTAAATTACTATCTAACAGACAGTGCTGGTAATATTCTTTCAAGCGGTGCAGGAACATATGGAACACTAAGTGGTTGTATGAACCTTACAGGCACTAGTAGTTTTCAAGATCTTTCTTGCTCTTATCTTCCTTTAGACGGAAATACTTCAGGTGTAACGGATGAGTTCTACTATGTTGTTAATGATGGGCTTCTAAATTCTGCTCCGAGAAAAATAAATGTTACAATTGATCCTGTCTCTGATATTCCAACAATTTGTCAGTATTCAAAATACTCTCAAGTTAGTGGAAGAACGGAATGTGGTATTACCGGTTGTATTGGTGACGATGCACCAAAATTTCTTCCATCTTCACATACGAGCTCAAATCCTGTTGCATACTACGATAAGAAAAATGGTGGATGTTACTTAAGCTCAAGTATTACTTCTTGGGAGAGGGTAAGTAATTATATTCAAAAGGTCTCTGTTGGTGAGAAGCAGACAATTATCATTGATAATATTGTTGTAAACGAAGGTGGAGATAGTGCCGAGAATGGAGAAGATGTACAAATCTCTCAACCTAGTACTAACTTAACAGTATCAAATAGTATTCTGACTCCAAAAGCTAATATAAAGTTCTTCTACGACGGAGATAATGATGGCAAGTATGATAATGCTCTCGTCGATCATGCAACAGGATCGGGGATAACGGCATCAGCGATTACACTTAACCAGACGGCGAATGATGCTTCCGATGGACGTTTGAGAATTGAAATTACTCCAGTCTCAGGACAAGTTGGAACTTCAATTATCACTTTAAAAATTAATGATGATCAGGGTCTTATTACAACAGCTAGTTTTGAAGTTGAAGTATTGCCTTTAAGTATAATTCACAATGGTTGGGCAAAGATTAAATCAGTTGGTATAAAAACAGATAAGTTTGGTTTACCACTTGAAAAAAATACGACTTGTACTTACTCTTTGGATAAGTGTAATAATGGTTCGGCCTGTATTTCGACTTCTAGTGGTTCGCCTTCTGCGTCTGCAGACTTTACAGGTGTTGTTTATAAAACTTCGTCTGGCTGTTATGTTTCAACGGCACCAGGAAAAAATTCATGGTCTCCAATTAATTCAAGCTGCGCATTCTCTTCAAATCTTTGTGATGGTGGGGGAACGTGTTTTAGTTCAAGTTCTGGATCACCTTCGGCATCTGCGGATATTGCAGGCGCAATATACCAAACAGCTTCGGGATGTTATCGTTCACTTTCTTCAGGGTCGAGTTCATGGACAGCGATTCCTGCGACAAAATCTTTTTGTAATATTACTGAAGTTAAAAGATATGATGCTAACTCAATTGCAAAATGTACTTACTCTTTAAGTTCTTGTAATAGTGGTGGGGCTTGTGTGTCTAACGATGTTTATGCCGATCCAGCACTCCCAACAAGTGTAAGCGCTGATTCAGCAAATGCTATCTTTAGAGATGGGGCAGGAAATTGTTTCAAAGCAACAGCAGCAGGAACTTCAAGCTGGACCAGAATTTCTTCTTCATCTGATGCTGATCTCGATGATAGTACAAATACATGTGATACCGCACTGGGGGCTGCTCGTTCTGCGAGTTGTACATCAAACTTATCATCGACTACAGAAACAGATCTTATCGCAGAGCTAGATGCACTATTAGTTCCAGCAAATAATAAAAATGTTTATTTTTATAATACTTCTAGTCTCGCTCAAGATAATCAGCGTTGTTGGTATTCAGATGGAGCTAGCTGGAAGCCATATTCTTCAACTACTGAAATCAGTATCGAGTGGGAACCATTCCAAGTTTCTGGAAGTGGTACTGTTACAGGATACTATGTCTATCGTAAGGCATCAGGTGAAACATTTGACTATAAAAACCCTTTAAATAAAACTGTAATCGCGGCCAATGTCTTTGAGTATATTGATAATGGGACTAATTCTCATATCCCTCCTGCTCCAAATAGAGTCTATACTTACGAAGTAAGACCTGTTGTGACAGATGGAACAAATGTTGTAGAAGCGACTTCAAACTCGAACCTAAGTAAAGTTAGAATTATTTCTCCTCCTAATAACACGGTATTTGCACACCGTTGGATGATGAATAAGAAAATCTGTGATTACTATCCATCAACGACAAAGTCACCAGAACTTAATTATATATGTGAATATGTCGGTTTTGCAGATAGAAAGACAAGTACGATCTTCACAGACTCTGGTGGAACAATTGAGGCCTATCCTACAATTAGTTCTTCTACTGAGACTGTTTACGATATTGAAAATGATCTTATTATCAATCGTTTCGAAATGGGATGTCCTTATACTTCTAGTGGTTGTTCAACAACTGATGGAAGTTGTATTGATGGACGTGCTCCAGTTGATGGTTCTGATGGAATTGATGGGGATTACTTCTATGATCGAAGTACAGCAACTTGTTATTATAAAGATGCTGGAACTTGGGGAGAGGCCAATAGTCTTGCTACTAATGAAGGTCTGTCTGGTCTTGGGCAAGTGGCCTATCTACCTCCATTAACAAGAGTCGATAGAGATTTTGCTGCTAATTCTTGTGCTGATATTAGTTTGGAGCCAATAGCTGGACTTACTGGAGCTTCTATTACAAAGTCCCTGCCTACTAAGAAAGAACAATTTGTTTACTCTCAGTGGGAAATTACTTCAACTTTTACAAATAGTATTGCTTCTCAGTATGAACAAGGTCAGTCTTTAAATTCACAAAGTAAGTGTAACTCTTCAGGTGCTCATGGTATCACTTACGGATATACAGATAATCAACTTCCTGACTCATTTACATTCTATTCAATTCCTGGGACCGCATCTTCATCGATTCGTTCTGTTTATACAGGATCTCTACAAACGGCTGCATGTGTGTCTATGTTTGGAGTGCAAGATAGTATAGGAAACGTAGGGGAGTGGTTGAGTGCTTCCGATACATTTACTTACAATCAAACTGGTGATCCGTTTTATACATTTACTTCTACTTTTGCCACTGAAGATATTAATGCTTTTGGAGGTGGTGGATCGGCCGTGTCTTATGCTTTTGATGAAGCGACACAAACTGGTCCATGTAACAATATCGATGGATCTGTAGATAACTCTTGTGAAGGACTTATTGATGAGTGGCAGATCCAAAATCAGACCTATGATGCTTTAAAAATTGATATGGGAAGTGGACTTCCAATAACTAATGAATTTAGTACGTCTACTGATAACGCGTTTGCTTATATGCTTGCGGTTAATGATACAAACCTAAGCTTTAGAAATGATACTATCAAACTAAATATGTCAGTCTTTACACTTGGTGCAAGTGGTGCAAGTGCTGGAATTGTTAGTGGAGGTGGTTATACTGATAAGGAAGCGGCGGGGGTTTTCCACTTTGAGTTGGTATCTCCTACTAGTGCAGCACGTACAGACATAGGTTATCGTTGTATCGCAAGAATTCCTTATTATGAATACGATGCTGATTAAATCCTAATTTACCTTAACATAAATTTAGTGTTATCATATGACTTCCAATGGAGGTCATATGTTTTTCAAGGCTAAGACAGAGCAAAAGAAAGTAATCGCATTTTTGAATCAAAAAGGTGGAGTTGGTAAGACAACCATGTGCTTCAATAGTGCCCATGCTTTGGCCAGAAAAGGACATCGTGTTCTTTGTATTGACTTTGACCCTCAAGCAAACCTTTCCCTACTTTTTAATGTTGAAACTGAAAATAATATTCATCAATTACTTGTGAACTCTGTCCGTGAACTGAAGGCACTACATCGACCGTTACTTGTTGATGAAGTTCTTGTTAAAACAGATTCAAATGTAGATCTTATTCCTGCAGGACAAGAACTCTCTGGCTTTGAGCTTACTATGGCGGCGGTGAATGTACCTCGCCAATTAATACTTAAGAGATTTATTGAAAAGAATGATCTTTTAAACCGTTATGATTATATCCTCATCGATTGTCCTCCAACCCTTGGACTTCTTGTTATTAATACAATTTGTGCAGGCCATGGAACTATTGTTCCTTTTAGACCAGATGACTTTTCGAAGAAGGGTCTTCATAACTTCTATGAAATGCTTGAAGATGTTAGGGATATGGGGATTGTCGACGTTCCTGAAGTCATCGTTCATATTCCAAATCTTATGGACACGAGAAGAAAACAGGAAGAGTATGATCTTAATGAGATTGCGGACATGATTGAAGCTCGTTTTGGAAAGAGAAATATTCTCACTCCAATTTATAATAAGGCGCAAATTGTAAAGGCCCAAGCATCGAAAAAATCAGTTTATGACTACCAGGCCCAAGAGTTTTCACAAATTCATCAACAATTTAATGAAATTGCCGATATAATAGAGACATGGAATAGTTAAAAATTTTGGAGTTTATATGAGTTCAGCAAAAGCAAAAAATCCACTTTATGTTGTAACAAACGATGGTAAGGATGTTGAATCTGCTACTGGAGTATTTGATATGCTTATTAAAAAATTTGGTCTTGAGCCGCTAATGACAATTTTCCAATCAATTCTCGACATGATTTCTGGTCAGGTGGGGAACTACGGTTTCTTTTTATTCTTACAAGATCTTGTTGATCAATTTGTTGCTCTTCTTGAAGATATCAGAAACAAAGTCTCGCTCTTTGTTCCTGGCCTAAAATAATTTTCCAATAGGGATCCCAATTGAGATCCCTAGCATTTCTGCATTCTTTCTCTCTCTTGCCCATTTAATATAATTGATTTCCCAAAAATATTTCTTTCCCCAACGAAGCCATAAATTTTTATAGGTCTCATTCGTTTGAGTTGATAGAAACATTCCATAGGTAAAGTTGAAGTTTTTTATCCCAAGGGCATGATTGAAGGATGCCTCAAAGCCCTGAGGGTAGATAATTTTATTTGTTGTACTCGATCTCGAATCAAACTTATATGTCAAAATCTGCGCTCCAAGGAGAGGAACAATTTGAACTTTATTATCAAAGGCCGTAGCTAGCTCATAAGCGAAGTAGAGCCCTGTATTGCTAAAGAGCGACTTCTTATAAACTAATGCCTCAAAAAAACGAAATGAAGAAACATCACTGATATCTAATTTTGAATAGATCATTAGCGCTGGAGCAGCTTCTTCCTTCTCTGCTTTGTCTCCATCATGGGTGTTGAAAGTATAGGGACCTAGCCCTAACGCCAAGTGTACGCGATTGGCCCTTTTTGGAAATTTTGCTTTAAGTTTGACTTGTAGCTTTTCATTTGGATTTTGGAGAGTTGTAATGACAGGTCTTTCATTCATTAAAATTGCAAAATATGGAGCCGATGTATTAAGAGGAGAGCGAAGCTTATTCACTTTTGCAGTGACAATAATTCTATTTCTTTCGCTTCCAATTTTTCCAAGTCTCTCACGCACACACCCTAGTGTCGCGTATTCATTTTCAATTCCTTCGACTTCAAGGCCATAAGGCGCACATGAGTAGTCGATAACGACACCTTCATTATTTTGTGATTTGGCGTTAAACTCAAAATTAACTATTTCAATCAATCTTTCATCTTCAAAAATTTCAATCGGTTTTGGACTGTAAAGATCGATATAGACAACAGTATTTTTTACTCCTTCTCCTTGAGAGAGAAGAACTTGACTTTCATATTTAAGTGAGACCACTTTTGGACTTCTTACTGAAATTGAAACTAGCGCCTTTGGCGAAAGAATATTCCCTGCTTCTCGGGCCCATTCAGTCGAGTTGTTTACAACACGAATGCTCACATCTGGATTCGACTTCTCTTTAACTACCTTTACCTTATCTAGATTAAGAGAGAGACGCTTTTCGCCAAGATTAAGAGTACCAAGAGAAAACGAAAAGTCTTTGGCCGTGATATTTAGACTAATTGTCATTAACAAAATGGGTAGTAGTAATTTTCTTAACATAATATCAGTATATTACGGCATAACCTCCACCTGTGATAGATAGCAATTTTTACGTTTTTCAATAGGGTCTTATTATGCTATAAGTTATTGAATTAATTATTTGAAAATAGGATTTGTGATGGAAATAACAAAGAGAGTAGACAGTTTAGTTGAAGAGTTTTCTCATCTTGGAGATTGGGAAGACCGTTATAAATATATTATTGATCTTGGTAAAAGTCTTGAAGAAATGGAAGACGAGTATAAAACCGAAGCGAATAAAGTGAAGGGATGTCAATCTCAAGTTTGGTTACATGCTAGTGTTTCTGATGGAAAAGTTTATTTTAAAGCAGATAGTGACGCCTCAATTGTAAAAGGAATCGTTTCGGTTCTTGTTAGAATTTACTCCGGTGCAACTCCTGATGAGATCCTGGCAACAAAACCAGACTTCTTAGATACGATTGGTTTAAGACAACACTTATCAATGAGTCGCGCCAATGGTCTATCAAGTATGATCAAACAAATCTCAATGTATGCGATTGCATTTAAAACAAAGATTGAAATGGGGATTAACTAATGAGTTACTTAAATCTTAAGCGCCCAAGAAGAAATAGAAAGAATGATTCAATAAGATCATTAATTCGCGAAAACTCACTGACCACTAATGACCTTATTGCTCCATTGTTTTTAATTGATGGCAAAGATAAGCGTGTTCCTATCGAATCAATGCCTGGCTTTTCAAGGCTGTCGCGTGATCTTCTTTTAAAAGAAGTTAGAGAGTTATGGCAGATGGGAATCAAGTGTGTGTCTCTTTTTCCGGCCCTTGATGAATCTCTAAAAGATAAGTTTGCTACAGAATCAAAAAATCCAAACGGTCTTTTACAGCAAACAATCAAAGATATTAAAAACGCAATTCCTGACATGCTTATTATGACTGATGTGGCAATGGACCCTTATTCAAGCGATGGGCATGACGGTTTGGTTGATGATAAAACAGGTGAAATTCTAAATGATGAGACTCTTGATATTCTAAGTGCGATGGCCCTTAATCAGGCACAAGCGGGAAGTGATATCATTGGGCCAAGCGATATGATGGATGGTCGTATTCGCGCAATTAGAGAGACTCTTGATAATGAAGGTTTTCACAACACTCTTATCATGGCCTATACTGCAAAATATGCTTCATACTTCTATGGACCTTTTAGAGATGCTCTTGATAGTGCACCAAAGTCTGGTGATAAGAAAACATATCAAATGGACTATCATAATGTAAAAGAGGCGATTAGAGAGATTAAGCTTGATGAAGAAGAGGGGGCAGATATTCTAATGGTAAAGCCTGGTATCTCTTATCTCGACGTCATCAAAGAGATGAAAGAAAATACTACGCTTCCTGTTGCTGCCTATAATGTTTCTGGTGAGTATGCCATGGTTAAGGCCGCAAGTGAGAGGGGATGGCTTGATGGCGATATGGTTGCGCTTGAAATGCTAACTTCATTTAAGCGTGCTGGTGCAGATATGATCCTTACTTATTTCATTAGAGATGTGATTAAGTACCTAGCTTGATAGTATACTTATCTTGAATTTGATTTGATACGAACAGGGACCTTTTTAGGTTCCTTTTCTTTTGCAATAGAAGCACCGATAACACCAGCGATGATGCCAAAGATAATTCCTGCTGCGATTACTGATACTTCCATAATTAACCCTTAATTAAGGCCAAAACCTATGTTTTGACCTTCTCTAGTTAATTATACGGCATAAAGTGAGGAAAATGTTAATTCTTACATTTACTTATTCTTGCACTTTGCTAAGGGCTTGATTTTAGGTGGCTGATGAGATCTTCAATAGATTCTTTTGACAATTTTTTAAACCACTTATTTTCTGGATATATCACCGCATGAATACCCTCGTTACATACACCAAGGCAGCCCGCTGCATTTACCCTGATATCTTTTGTATTGAATTCTGTTTTTACGCGGCTTTTTAATTCCATCCGTAAGTCAGATGCATAGTTCAGGTCATCGCAATGATTGTCATTAGTGCACTTTGTGCAAACAAAAATATGTTTTGTAAAAGATGTTTTATTGTTTTCTTCCATAGACGCTTATCCTTCAAGCTTTATGTATTAGATATATTCTGTTAAACTAGTCATATCTTAAATTTACTAAAAATTGGAATTAAAATATGGATTTTTGTCAAATTTTAGAGCCTAAACAAAAGGCCCTACAAATCAATCTTGATAATAAAATATATGGAACCTTTGCTGAAATCGGTGCGGGCCAAGAAGTTGCAAGAAACTTCTTTCAGGCCGGTGGGGCAGCTGGAACGGTAGCAAAAACAATGTCTGCATATGACATGACTTTCTCTGATAGCATCTATGGAAAAGAGAAAAGTGGGCGTTATGTATGCCAGGACAGAGTGATGAAGATGCTTGATTATGAGTATGATCTGCTTGTCGATAGACTTGGCAAAGTTCGTGGTGATGATACTACTTTCTTTGTATTTGCTGATACTGTTGCGGCAAAGAGCTACTCAGGAAAAGGCGAGTGTCACGGATGGTTAGCTGTTCGTTTTCAACACGCTCCAAACGCAAAAGCATCAGAGCTTGTTCTTCACATCCGTATGCTTGATCAGGAAAATGTCCAACAACAAGAAGCAGTCGGACTTATCGGTGTTAATATGATTCATGCGTGTTTCTTTCACCGTGATGATAAGAATAAATTTGTTTCAGCACTAATGGATAATCTTTCAACAAGACGAATTGAAATCGATATGATTCATGTTAGCGGCGAGGCCCTCGATCATATGGATTCAAGAATCTTATCACTTGAACTTGTTAAGAGAAAATATACAAAAGTTGTTATGTTCGATGAGAATGGACACGTATTACAGGCGAGAGATTATCTTTACAAGAAAAATCTTGTTGTCCTGCGTGGATCTTTTAGACCGCCGACTCATGTGAATATGGATATGCTTAAGTGTGGACTTGAGATTTTAAAAGAAGAGGTTGCTGATGGTGAAGAAATCCTAGGACTTCCTGAAGTTTCAATGTCTAAACTAATTGAGCGTGGCGAAGTTTCTAACCGTGACTTCTTAGCAAGAGTTGATCTTCTCACTGCTTTAAAACAAGTTGTAATGATTTCTAATTTTGATAATTACTTCGAAGTTAACGAGTTTTTAGAGTCCGTAAGTCGTCGCAAAATTCTTTTTGTGACTGGTGTTTACAATCTTCAAGAAATTCTTGATATCAAAAAATATGAAGAGAATCCAAGTGGAATGCTGGGAGGATTAGGAGCTTTATTTGGAAAGCAAACAAAGCTTGCTATTTACCCTGCGCTTGATGACGATGATTCATCAAAACTAAATCATATTGACGATGTTAAGTATGATCCAAGCATTAAGAGTATCGTAAATTATTTCTTTGAAAATAAGAGACTAATTAATGTGACTAATTTCAATGAGGATTACTCGGCCATTTGGTCTCGAACTGTTCTTAAAATGATTGAGGACAATGAGAGTGGTTGGGAAGAAATGGTTCCGGAAGTGGTTGCAAATCATGTTAAGGCGAAGAAGTTATTTTCTAAATAGAATATTCTTCCGTCTATAATCTCATTCATATCCATGAAATTATATTAATATGAAAAATATAATTTTATGGATTACCCTATTTTTTAATTTTACAATTTTTGCAACAGAGATTCGTGTAATGAGTTTTAATACGACTTGTGCCTTATGTAATAAAGGTCAGTTTGATAAATTCTCTAAAAGAAAACATTGGATAGTTGATACGATAAAAAGAAATAATCCTGATATAATCTCTCTTCAAGAGGTTCTGACTTCACGCCAATTAAAATGGATTGCGAAGCAACTTAAAGACTACAAATTATTCTATGGTAACTATAGAGTTTTTAAATTTTCCGATTCGGCACTTCTTGTTCGTAGGGATCGTTTTTCTGTTGTAAAAGATGGTGGCTACTGGCTTGGACGCCGCGGAGGTAAGCGCTTTAGCTTTGGTTGGAGTTTCGCTCTACCACGTCGAGTTCAATGGGCGACAATGGTAGATAATAAAACGGGAAGAGAGTTCACTTTTGTTGGTGGACACTTTGACAATCGTACAAAGAATAAAGAAAAATCAGCACAGTTTGTAATTGATACTTTTTCAAAAGAAGCTATACCTATTCTTTTTGCAGGTGATACTAATTTGAAACCAACGACAGAAGGTTATAGTTTATTAAAAACTTTTTTCGATGATAGCTTCGATCTGGCAGATGAATTTTCTATGATTAGAAATACAGACACAGGATTGAACGATGGGTGTAATCTCGAAAAAGGAAAAATTTTTCCAGACTGTCGTGTTGATCATATTCTCTTGTCGAGCCGTGATAATTGGCAAGTTTCTAATTGGGGGATTGATCAATTTAAGTATGATGGAAAGTTTACGTCTGATCACAGGGCCATCTTTAGCGACATCAGTATCGAATAAAAATTGATTTTAATCATCATAATCAATAAGGCCCCTGCTAGAAGGGCCTTGTCTTTATCTCTTTTGCATTGCATTCTTTTATTTGTTTGACAGCTCAAACAACTTTACGCAAAAATAGTTGATCAACACAATTGGACATTTATGAGAACACTATTTTTACTTTTTATTGCAACAGTAACTTTTGCAAATAATACTCTTGATACAGAGCTTGATCGCTATATTAAGAAGTTTAACTTCAAGGCCGTTACTATTCCTTCTGGAAAAAATTCTAAAATTTACGCCCTTGGTGAGGCGCTTTTTTTCGAAGAGGCCATTTCAGGAAATAAGAATATTAGCTGCGCCACTTGTCATGATCCCAATTTCGGAACAAGTGATGCTCTTCCAACTTCAATTGGAGAAGGTGGTTATGGTTTAGGGAATAAAAGAGTTGCAACTAATTCTGAACAAATCGTTCCTCGAAATTCACCAGGTCTTTTTAACGTAGGTTCTGATGAACTTAGTTTTATGTTCTGGGATGGTCGTGTTCACTATAGTAAGCGCCGGTTAGAATTTACCACACCAGAACCAGGACTCAATGGTGATTATCCTGAGTTTTATGAGATTGTAGATGAGCTCGATTCTGTACTGGCAGCACAGGCGTTGTTTCCAATCACTAGTCATGCCGAAATGAGAGGGCTTCCTGGTACTAATGAGCTTGCGAATACTAATTCGAATCTCGAATTATGGGAAGCGGTGATGAAGCGTCTGATGGCAATGCCGAAGTATCAGAAGCTATTTAAAGAAGCTTTTAATATTGCAGACCTATCTAAGTTTAATATCGGTCACTTTGGTCGAGCTCTTGGGCACTATCAAAAATTTGCATTTGTGATCGCTCAAACACCTTGGGATAAATATTTACGAGGTGATAAAGGGGCACTATCAAATGATGAGAAAAAAGGGGCCATTGCTTTTGCTACTTCTGGTCTCTGTGCAAATTGTCACAATGGTGAGTTACTTGGTGGAATTGGCTTTTTTAATGTTGTGGCACCACAAACTGGTCCGGGAAAAGATATCAAACATAATGATGAGGGGTTATTCTTAACAACGGGAACTGATCAGCATAAATATCTTTTTAGGACTCCAATGCTTCGTAATGTTTCCAAAACAGCACCATATTTTCATAGTGGTGCGTACTCTACGTTAGAACAGGTTATCGAGCACTACTCGACTGGACCTAATGCTATTGATAACTATGACTTTAAGATACTCGAACCTTTTGAGAAGAATAATTACAAAGAACAGCTCTTTGTTGAAACAGATCGTTATATGCTCTTCAAAAAGAAAAATACCGCTCATCCTCTGATAAAGAGTCACATGATTCGTTTAACTAGCGAAGAAAAGAGGCTAATTGCTCTCTTTTTAAGAAAGTCTCTTACGGAGTAATCTAAAAATAGAAGAATTCTTTTATGCAAGCGAGAGAAATAATGCACTTATCTCTCGCTGTATTCTCTTATACTTTTTTGTCTTTCTCTATAAGATCTATGGAAGAACGATTCTGGCTCATCAGAGTACGCTCATTCTTAAGTCTATCAACTTGAGCTTTCATGAGATCATAGTTAATCTCGCTCTTTTCATAAACTGGTTTTGCCTCATTTAGTAGATGGAGAGTCTGAGTTGGGAAAGCAAAGTTGACATTCATATCTCTTGCTATTCGCATAATATCGAGAAGCAAATTGTGCTTCTCGCATAACTCTGCTGCAAGATCGGGAACGGCCCAAAATACACTGAGGTAAATATCTAATGAACTTGCTCCAAGATTATTGAAATAAACATGGAAGCTGTCTTTTCTTGTGTGTGGGTGAGCAATGATTACCTGTCGAATGGCCTCGCAAAAGTTTTCAATCGTTTCAACTGGAGTATCGTAGTCAATTCCAAGTGTCGTGATAAAGCGACGGTACTTTCTTTTTCCATAATTATCAATATTCGCGTTTGTTAACGTTCCATTTGGAACAGTTACGAGAGAGTCATATGCTGTCCTAATGCGAGTCGAGCGCAAGCCAACTTCTTCAACAGAGCCTGTGATATCCCCATTTATTACAACCCAGTCTCCAATTGAAAATGGACGATCTATAAGAACAGTGAAAGAGCCAAAGAGATTAGAGACGGTATCTTTTGCGGCAAGGGCAAAAGCAATACCACCGATTCCCATACCGGCAAGGATATTTTTCATATTCAGATCAAGTGCATCGCCTACATAAATGATACCAAAGCAATAGATGAAGAATTTAGCTGTTTTTTTTATGAGAGGTACTAAAACATCATCAAATTTATTTTCTGTTAACTTCGCCTTGCGCTCGAGAAAAACGCAGACAATATCCACAACAGAAGAGATGATAAGTACCATGGCAAATGCCATCCCAATATCTGCGAGCTTAAATAAGATTGAAAGTACTTCCTCATCGAGATTAATTTTTGCAACTAAGAGATTAAAAATAGCGATGAATGTAAATAATCCAAATGGGTAAGTGATTCGTTTTCTCTCTTTACTTGTGAAACTGATATTTTTATTTGCAAGAAATTGGATCAGTTTTGAAGCGATATAGAATCGAACAAGTCTATCAAATATGAAGGCCGTTAATATTATAAATAAGATCGCTATCCATTGATAATTTTTTAAAATGAGATTTTCTCTCTTTGTCCAGCTTGGAAGTTTCTGTAAAATTTCCTGACGTAGACTCTTGTCAGCTACAACATTGGAAATAATCTCTTTTGAAGCAAGAGCAGACTCGTAAAACTTTAAGGAATCATAGGTCGCTTTAGAAAATTTCCATTTACCATCTTCCTTCATCTTGATGATAGAAATTTCCACATCGTTATTTCCGTCTAGCTTTTCTTTTCTAAAGTACCAAATATCATATTCTGTCTTTTCTGGAATTTTGTTTACGTCGACATATTCAATTTTGTCTATTACTTGACTAAGGGAAACAGCAAAATCCTCTGATTTAACCTCTGCAATAGCTTTTGAAAAATGAGCGGTGTCAAGGGCCTTGGTTGCTAGCTTTATGGCCTCTTGGTCACCTAGCTTAAATCCTTTCATTGTTTTCAAAAAATAATTCATTGTATCTCGAGGAGAGCTAAGGCTTGCTTCGGGATACTTTGCTTCTGCGAAAGAAATGAGACAAATGAGTGAGATTATAAGGGCTTTAATTTGCATATTTTAGTCCATTTTTTATAAATTTTAAGCACCTAAAATATCATGGTTTAAAAATATTGGTCAACCAACCTTGACATGATCTTTACAAACACCATCTTATTTTTAGTTAGATGAATATTTGACTGGAGGTCAGTATGAATAAATTTGATTCGATTGTTGCTGGAGCTTTTGATATTGCACAGACGGAAGTATTAAAGAGAAAGAATTCTGAACTCTCAGAATATCACCTCTTACATGGATTAATGGCAAATCCTTCAAGCTTCTGTTCTCGTGCATTGAAAGAATATAAGAAAGATGTAAAAGGTAAAATTGATCAACTTCCTACTGTATCACATATCGATGCTCAAAATATTAGACCAAGCTCAAAATTGTCAGAGTGGCTAACATATGCTTCGAGTTATTCAATTCAAGAAGGACGTCAGGAAGTCATCGAAAAAGATCTTATTCGTTATATTCCACAAGTATTCACTGCGCTAAATATAAATCCAGAGATTTTTACTCAAGCCCATGGAGAAGAAACGGAAGTTCCAAGTTTCTTAACAAACCTTAATGACCTTGCCAATGAAGGTAAGTTAGACCCTGTAATTGGAAGAACAAAAGAAATACGTGCCGTGATGGAGATTTTAGGTCGTCGTGGGAAGAACAACCCTGTCCTTGTTGGTCCAGCGGGAGTTGGTAAAACAGCTATTGTTGAAGGTCTTGCTGAAGCGATTGTCGCTGGTAAAGTACCAGATGTTCTACTAGGTAAAACTGTGTACTCTCTAGATATGGGTGCGCTTATGGCCGGTACAAAATTTAGGGGAGAGTTTGAAGAGAGGCTTCAAGGACTTCTTAAATTTATAAAAGAAAACGCAAGTGACTCAATCCTCTTTATCGATGAAATGCACCAGCTTGTAGGCGCGGGTAAAACTGACGGCGCGATGGACGCTGCCAATCTTTTAAAACCAGCTCTCGCTCGAGGAGAGTTAAATTGTATAGGCGCAACAACGCCAGAAGAGTATCAAAAATATATTCTTGGGGATAGTGCTCTTGATAGAAGATTTAGAAGTGTTCCTGTTGAAGAACCAAGTGTTGAAGATGCCATTGAAATTCTTATGGGAGTAAGAGAAAAACTTGAAATGCACCATGGAATTAAAATTTCTGACGATGCAATTTATAACTCAGTTCTTTTATCTAACCAGTATATTACTGATAAGAATCTTCCTGATAAGGCGATTGATCTTGTCGATGAGGCGGCCTCTGCTTTAAAGCTTTCTGCTGAGGCGATGCCAGCATCTCTTGCTGAGCTTGAAGCAGATATTCGTTCGAAGAAAGTTTATCTTCAGATAGAACCTGATAATAAAAATTTAAAAGAAGAACTTGAGAAGCTTGAATCAGATTTTGCGCAGAGAAGAAGCTCGTGGGAACAGGAGGTTTTATCGCTTAAAAAAGTTTCTGAATTAAAGAACCAACTCGACCGCTACCGCTTTGAATTAGAGCAAAATGAGAGAAATCAAAATTATGAAGAAGCCTCGAAGCTTAAATACTCGATAATTCCAGAGATAGAAAAACAACTATCGCAGTGTCATCATGACTGGGTTTTAAATAAAGAGAATATCGCTCAGGTTATTTCAAGACAAAAAGGAATACCTGTTGAGAAAATTTTAAAATCTCGTCAGGATAAGATTTTAAAGCTTGAAAGCTTTTTAAATGATAGAGTCTTTGGACAGCAAGAATCATTAAAAGAAATTTCAGAAATTCTTCTGACTGCTCACGCAGGACTTTCTGACCCAACAAGGCCACTTGGTTCTTTCTTATTAAAAGGACCTTCTGGTGTAGGTAAAACTGAAACTGCAAAGGCCCTCTCAGAGTTCTTATTTGATACTCAGGATAATATCATACGTCTGGACTTGTCTGAATATAGTGAGAAGCATTCGGTGTCAAAACTTATTGGAGCAGCCCCTGGTTATATTGGATATGAGGAAGGAGGGGTACTAACTGAAGCTGTACGCCGTAGACCATATAGCGTGATTCTATTTGATGAGGTTGAAAAGGCCCATAGGGACTTCTCTGATATCTTGCTTCAGATCTTGGATGATGGACGCTTAACTGATAATAAAGGTCGAGTGATTGATTTTAAAAACACGATCATCCTTCTCACTACAAACTCTAAAGATCTAGAAGGAGACTTCAAGCCTGAGGTATTGGGTAGACTCGATGCTGTGGTTGATTATCATGCGCTTGATAAATCAGTAATGACTAGTCTGGTGACAAAACAGGTGAAATTATTAAACGAAAGACTTGCAGCAAAAAAAATTTCTGTAATCTTAAAAGAAGAAACGATCCAGAAACTTTGTGAACTTGGCTATGATGAACGTTATGGAGCACGACCATTACAGTCGGTCTTTAACCGTGAAATTGTGCGCCCACTTTCTAAGCAGGTTCTCTCTGGAGAAATTAAAGAAGGAAGCGTAAGCTTATAATATTCAATGGGGGGATTCTTCCCCCTTTTCTCGGTCGCTAAATTCCAATAAAATTTATAAGTAATTAAGGAGTTTTTGTGGCCGATACAATCAATCTGAAACCGAATGAATACTTACTTCGTGAAGGTGAAGAAAGTGCAAATATGTACTATCTACAAAGTGGAACTCTTTCTGTTTATAAACGAAAAGGCAATGCTGAACATCAGATAGGTACAATTTATTCAGGTGAGCTTGTTGGAGAAATGAGCTTTTTAGATAAAAAGCCACGAAGCGCATCTGTAAGAGCTATTCAAGAATGCACTCTTGTCATTGTTCCAATTGAAAAATTTCAAAAATATCTTGATAAGCAGCCAGCTTGGTTTGGTGCACTTATTACAACTTTATTAGATCGTTTAAGAAGAGCGAATACGAGAATTAAAATTGATATCTAAAACGTTATTACCTATCTTACTTTTACTTCAGGTTAATGCCCAAGAGATTTGCTCGGGCAAGAATATTGAGTCTTTTGATAGCTCTTGCCGTGAAGAACTCATGCCACTACCACTTGAAGTTTCTGACGATTCATTGTTACCATTAGCTAAATGGACATGGTTAAATAAGAAACTCGAAGATCATAAGGCCCTTTTAAGAGCTGAGCTTGATTCTAATAAAGATCTCTTTCGCTATGTTAGAGATGGAAAAGCTCCTGAAGATGAAAACCTAACTTGGTATGAAAATGAGTATAAGAATTTAGAAAGTGATTTTAAATTTCTGATGAATGTTGTCGAACAGCTAAATAAAATAACGTATCAATTAAATAACTGTATGGGCTGTTCAGCATCTTGGAGAATAGATAAAGAGAAGGAACAGCAATCTCTTCAAAAATTAAAGATTTCTCTACTTTCAAAAAATCCTATATTCGGTGCTGGTGAGTTTGAGAATATAGCATCTGAAGATTTTAATGAAGCAAAATTCAAAAAGGCTTTCGTTGTCGCTAGTTCAAGCTATCTTTCAAATCTTCAGGCCGGAATAAAAGAAGTTTCTAATTATAGTAACAAAGCTCAAAAGCAATATGAATTTCTAATGGCGTCAAGGCCTGCAGTTCAAAAATCAAGACAAGATGAATTTTTTAAATTAGCTTCATCCCAAAGTGAATTGAAAGATGACTTCGTCTCGAGAGTTCTTAGTGGCCTTGATTGGAAGAATGAGTCTGCCGATCCTATCTTTGGTAATATTGCTTGTTCTTATTATAATAAAAATAAAGACTTTGTAGATACTAAAGAGATGAAGGCAATGGCCATCGATGGGACGATGATCGTCGCTCCATTTTTACTTGGTCCTACTTTTAGACTAGGAGTTTGGGGGCTACGTGGCACAGGACTTTTAAAATGGGGAATGAGAAGCGAGGTTTATGAGGCCGCCGTATCAAGCGGAATGAAGGCATTATCTGCGGGATATTTTGTTAATAATCTCTCAGACCTCGAAGATTCTCGTAAAGAGTGTTCTAACTTATTTAGAGATTTCAATATCTCAAAAGATTCAAAAGTTTATGAAATGTATAAGTCATGTGAGAGTGATTTATCTAATTCTATTGCACTCTCACTAGTCGAAGTAGGAGTGAGTTCATTCGCCACATTCAAGTCAATAAGCAAGGCCATCCCTAAAATAAAAAATTATAATTTCACTGATAATATTTACGAAGTTAAGTCTTTGGATGATCTTGGACACCATCTTGTAGCTAATCCTTTAAATGGAGATTCTATTGCAGAGTCGGGATTTCGTTTTCGTTCAAAGGGGGAAGGTGATTTCCTCGCATTAAATCTATCTCATGCTAACACGAAGAAACCTTTTGAAAAATTAAGTGATAATTATTGGGGATTTGTTTCTGATGTATATTCAGAAAGGCTAAAATTAGGGCCCGAAGAAATAAAGGCCTTTATAAAATCTTCTAAAGAGATGGCGCCTCGAACAACTCTTGTTGTTAATACCGCTAAAGCAAGTGATTCAGAATTTCGCGGAGGAGTAGCAATGGTTACCTCTGCAAAGAAAGAAGAGCTCATGCCATTTGAAAAAGCAACAGGGTTTAAGGTTGATAGAATAGATGGGAAACGTGTCGCCGAAATCGTTCGACTCTCTGTTGATGAGAAGTTAAAAGACCCGAAGCTTTCTAAGAAGCTTATTTCAACTTTATTCTCCTCGATCAAAGGTGAAG
The DNA here is from genome assembly GCF_000447795.1 of Bacteriovorax sp. Seq25_V. Lineage (NCBI taxonomy): Bacteria > Pseudomonadati > Bdellovibrionota > Bacteriovoracia > Bacteriovoracales > Bacteriovoracaceae > Bacteriovorax > Bacteriovorax sp. Seq25_V. The sequence continues at coordinate 75,135 of NZ_AUNI01000019.1, forward strand.
GAAATATTGATAAGGTCTATGTCTATACTTCTAAATCTCATCAGGTCCTTTATAAACGCCTACGTGTCCCAATGAAACAGATTAAGGACCTTGGGCGAGATGTGGTTTTAGAAATAGATATAAATGATATTCCTTAGGAAGTGTCTAGTTTTTAGACGGCCTTGAAATTTGTACAAAATTCCTGATTATTACCCTTAAAAATTTTATGATAGTGACTATTATTTATCATTTTTCAGGGTTTGCTATGCTTAAATTTTTCAAATTTTGCTCATTACTTTCACTTATGCTTACATCTCCATTTGCTCTGGCCAACGGTACGACTCCAATTGATGAGATCGTCTCGAAAATGACACTTAAAGATCGTGTGGGTCAGCTCTTACTCATTGGATTTCGTGGTGATTCTGTTGAGAACTCAGAAAGTATTAAACGTGATATTCAAGATATTGGGGTAGGCTCAGTTATTCTCTTTGATTATGATGTGGCCCTTAAAGTTCGTGATAGAAATATTAAAAACCCTGCTCAGTTAAAGAAATTGAATCAAGATATGCAATCCCTTGCGAAGATACCTCTTTTTATTTCAGTCGATGAAGAGGGAGGTATGGTTTCACGCCTTAAGAGTCGTTATGGGTTTGAATCAAAACTTTCTCCAATGGAGCTTGGAACTTCTGAGAGTCGAGTTGTTCAAAAAGAAATGAGTAAACTTGCAGGAGAGTTACACGAGAATAATTTTAACATGAATTTCGCACCTCTCGTGGATGTCAATGTAAATCCAGAGAATCCAGTTATTGGAAAAATTAAAAGGAGCTTTTCTGAGGATGAGAATACAGTATCTCAATTAGCTTCTCAAATGATCGATATACAAAATAAGGCCGGAATTGTTTCTGTTCTAAAGCACTTTCCTGGTCATGGAAGTTCTGACTCTGACTCCCATCTTGGCATGGTTGATGTAACTGAGACTTGGCAGGACAGGGAGTTAACTCCTTATCGTGATCTAATTGAAGATGGTAAAGTAGATATGATCATGAGTGCTCATGTCTATCAAAGGAACCTTGACCCCGACTATCCAGCGACTCTAAGTAAGAAGATCCTTGGTGATCTACTACGTACTGATTTAGGATATGAAGGAGTTATTATCAGTGATGATATGAATATGGGGGCCATTAAAGATCATTATGGTTTTGAGCAGGCAATTGAATTAGCACTAAATGCTGGAATTGATATTTTACTTTTTGGAAATAATTTACATTACGACAAGGATACTGCCGCTAAAGCGAGTAATTTAATTATTCGCCTCGTAAATACAGGGAAAATATCAACGAAACAAATTAATGATAGTGTTACAAGAATTCTAAAACTTAAAAGAAAGGCCGGATTATTGTAATCCGGTTAATAGTTAGATTGTAATCTTAAAAACCTGGTTAATACGCAGAACTTCATCCTCATCAAATTGATTTCCATCAACAGAGAGGTGATTGAGCTTTGGTAAATCTTTTAAAAAGTTTGGAAGGTGAGTAAGTCTATTGTGGTCAAGATTTATTCTTCGTATTGCTTTTAACTCTTTTAAAAAATCTGGAAGTTCGCAAATTGCGTTTCCTTGCAGGTCGAGAGTCTCAAGCTCGTGACAAATTGCTAGCCACTTTGGTACTTCTTTTAATTCAAGGTTTGCTAGTTGCAAAGTTTTCAAGACATCAAAATCGTATTCATGGTTATCAAAGTTTATTTGAACGCAATTCTTAATCTTTAAAATTTCTAATCGTAAGCAGCTTCCTAGAAACGAAGGGAGTTTCTTCAAGGCCGGGCAGTTGAGTTCAACTGATTTAATTCTATCGGTTGGAAAATCTGTTGGACAGTTTATTGCTGCGAGGTCATTGGAAAAAATTTCAACGCGTGTGATGAAGTGATAATCGTACTTATCCCAATTTATTTCTGTCACACCTTTTCTAAGTTTTATTACTAAACTGCTCATTCTATAATTTTAATAGATTTAGCAAAAAGATAAAGAAGAAAAGATTTCTGTTAAATTAGAGAAATTGTACGAATTGGTTCTTTTCGTTAACAAGAATCTGTTTTGGTGTAACTGGGCTATCAGAAAAGGTGAAAGAGATGATGATGATTTCATCGCCTTTTTTTACAAGATGTGCTGCCGCTCCGTTTACACAGATCTCACCTGAGCCTCTTTCGCCTTTAATAACGTAAGTTTCTAGCCTTGCACCCGACGTATTTGATACAATAAGAACTTTTTGGCCTGGCCATAGATCTACTAGCTCGAGAAGCTCTTCATCAATTGTTATTGACCCGATGTAACCAAGATCAGCTTGGGTAACGTAGGCCTTATGAATTTTTGATTGTAATACTTCTCTCATAGTGGGCCAATTTATAATATATTTGGCCCATTTTCAAAGAAAAAAGAGGGAAAATACCAAATTTTCCCTATTAAATTTCAATTATTTAAGGCTTCCTGGAATTCCCAAGAAGTAAAGGATTGAGGTCATAGGCCCATGAGACATGTGGTTCTGAGCAGCTTTTTTGACAATGTCTTTAGCGTGGAAAGCAATTCCAAGTCCTGCTTGTGAAAGCATTGGAAGATCATTCGCACCATCACCGATTGCCACTACTTGCTCTAGTGAGATATTTTCCTGTTGAGCAATTAGGCTTACTAGAATTGCTTTTTGATCAGCATTAACTATTGTTCCTAAAACATTTCCAGTTAGTTTTCCATCAATAATTTCCAGTTCATTTGCAAAAGCGTAATCAAGTTTTAATTTCTCTTTTAAGGCATTTGCAAAGTATGTAAATCCTCCTGAGATGATGGCGACTTTGTAACCAAGCTTTTTAATTGTTTGAACAAATTCTTCAACACCTGGAGTTAGTGGAAGTTTTTCGAGAATGTCGTGCATGACTTTTGCATCAAGTCCTTTAAGCATTGAAACTCGTTTTGTCAGCGACTGATTAAAGTCTAACTCACCATTCATCGCTTGCTCTGTAATTTCTGAGATCTCATCACCAACTCCGTGGGCCTTTGCAAGTTCATCAATTACTTCGGCTTGAATGAGGGTAGAGTCCATATCAAATACGATGAGTCTCTTAGACCTTCTAAAAACATTATCTTTTAAAAATGCGATATCAATCTTATGGGTATTAGAAACTCCAATAAGTTCTTCTTTTAATTTCTTATGATCTGTACTTACTGGAACAATCGTCAGAATCTCTAGTGAAGTAAATTCAGTGGGAGACACTTTATCAATTCGAAGAATATTCACGTTAAATTTTGCCAGAGTTGACGAAATATCGCGTATAAAGTGCGGAGTGATATTTACCGGAGCAACACAGTTAAGGATAAATTTCTCTTCATCCTTAGCTACAGTATCAAGCAGGGACTCGACAACTTTATAATCAAGTGTCATTCCCATTTTATATGACTCGAAAAGAAGCTCTTTAATAACATGATCGCTACTTGCACAGTTTTCATCTATTTTTAAAACAAAGCTTAGTGATAGAAGTCCATGTGTAACAGACTGACCAATGTCGAGAACAGGAGTATTATTCTCACTGACGATCTTCATTAGTCGTGCAGTAATACCAGGATGGTCAGGCCCTGAGATTTTGATTAAAAGATTTTTTCCTTCGAAGTTATCTTTTGAAGTTATTGTCATTGTATTCCTAATGCGCTGAATTTTTCTTTTGAGCGCGCGCTGTTTTGATCTTCTGCAATAATCCTCCGGTATAAAGAATCGCCGAATAGACTGAGAAGAAGAATGATAAATAGATAAAAATAGTCCCTAAAAGTGGAAATGAAATTCCATAAGGTTTATCCCAGGCCATGAGCATCGGGATTGCTATCATTTGAAAGGTCGTTTTCCATTTTCCGAGACTGCTCACAGGTACTTTTATCCCACGCTCCATTGCAAGAAGCCTTAGGGCCGTCATGTACATTTCTCTAAGAACTAAAACAACCACTACGAGCACAGGAATGCGGCTAAGATTGTTTAAGAGAATTAGTGAAGAGACAACCAAGAATTTGTCGGCAATTGGATCGAGGAAAGAGCCAAATACGGTAACTATTTTTCTCTTTCGCGCAATATAGCCATCAAAGAAATCTGTGATTGAGGCCGCTACAAATGTCCATGCAGCGACGTAGCCTAGGGTCTTTTTCAGTTCCTCAGACCATGACAGTTCGAAAGTTGTTACATAGAGAGAGCCAATAATGACTGGAATCAAAAACATTCTCAAAATTGTAAGACGATTTGGAAGGTTATCGATTTCCCACTCATCTACGGGAGCATTTTTGTCAAGATTATCAATGTTAATTTGATTTGTTTGATTTTCCATTACTGCCTCAGGGTAGCACCATTGTATGCCCTCGTCCATTTAATGAGAACCATTTTCCTAATATATTCGCTTACTTTTTTGAGTTAAGCTATAAGAAGTTTTAGTTTTTAACAGAAAGGATTTTTTTAATGGAGAGACATCTTAATCTTATCAAAACTGGTCATCAAGAAATTGAAAAGCGTATTTTTCCACGTTTTCCATTCAGCTACCTAGTTTTTAGAGCAAATAGTAACGCAAAAAGTTATCAGGTTAAAGATATCTCTTATAATGGGATGAGCATTGCTCTTAAAGATGGAGAGTCTACTTTTTCCGAAGGAGATAGCATTTCTGGTGAAATTCACTGGCACGGTGTTAAAGTTGAAGTCTCAATGCTTGTGAGAAGAGTATCTGCTGATTCAATTGGTGTGGAGTTTACTGGTGGGCGTTCTACAGAAATTGCTATGAAGGATTTTCTTTCAATTTCTAATATTGCAAAAAGTATGAAACCGATTCATGAATACAAAGATCAAATGGAAATACCATCAAATCTATCTTTCTGGCTTCGTTGTGATGGGCCTTTCGAATTATTTATCTGGAAGCATGCTGATGGTGAAGTGAGTAAAATTCAAATTATTATGATGGCCAACTTCATTGAGTGGAACGATGGTAAAGGCTTAAGCAGTGGAAAAATTCTATCGGTGAGAAATACTGATACGCCACTGACGAATGAGGAAGAGTTTGAATTTCTGATTGATGATAAGTTAGATGAAGAAAAACTAGATTTTGCGAAGGAAATCATCAGAGAAATTAATCATGATTTACTCTCAAAAGAAGTGTATGACTTCATATGCTTAAAACTTAGTGTTTCTTAAATACGGTGCGTCGAAAGGCGCACTATCTTTTTCGCTTTGTCCTTTTAATTTCAAAAAAATATCCCTATAATTTAGCAAAATTAATTAAAAAAAGGATCATAGAATGAACAGAAACCTTGCTCTTGAATTTGTACGTGTTACAGAAATGGCCGCTATTGCTAGTGCGCGATTAATGGGAAGAGGTGATGAGAAGGCTGCAGACCAGGCAGCCGTGGATGCCATGAGAACAATGCTTGATTCTGTTGATTGTCATGCAACGGTTGTTATCGGAGAAGGTGAAAGAGATGAAGCGCCAATGCTATATATTGGAGAGAAAGTTGGTGCTGGTAATGGACCAGAACTTGAAATCGCTCTTGACCCACTAGAGGGAACAACAGTTTGTGCTACTGGTGGATATAATTCTATTTCAGTTATGGCCATCGCTGAAAAGGGATGCTTACTTCATGCTCCTGATACATATATGGAAAAAATCGCTGTTGGTCCGGAAGGAAAAGGCGTGATTGATATTAATGAATCTCCAGCTGAAAACTTAAAGAGACTTGCAGAAGCAAAAAAATGTCGCGTTCAAGATTTAACAGCTGTTGTTCTCGATAGACCAAGACACGAAAAACTAATCTCTGATATTAGAAATGCTGGAGCTCGTATTCAGCTTATTGGAGATGGGGACGTTTCAGCAGCTATCGCTTGTGCGGAACCTGAAAGTGGTATTGATATCCTTTTTGGTATCGGTGGAGCTCCTGAAGGTGTAATCGCTGCTGCAGCACTTCGTTGTGTTGGAGGTGATTTCCAAGGACGTTTAAAACCACGCAATGAAGAAGAAGTTAAGAGAGCACATGCAATGGGTGTGACAGATATTAACAAAGTATTCCAAATTGAAGAGCTTGCTTCAGGGCATGTCATGTTCTGTGCAACTGGTGTGACATCGGGGAGCTTTTTAAAAGGTGTACAATTTAAGTCATGGGGAGCAATTACTCATTCAATCGTAATGAGAAGTCAGTCTGGAACAATCAGAAAGATTACAGCTGAGCACCACTTTGATACAAAGCCGAGGTACTAAGGATGGCAAAGGCACAAAGAACAGAAGTTTTTGAAATTGATATTCAAAAATTCTACAATGTAATAATTGATTATAAGAGCTACCCAGATTTCGTTTTAGGCGTTAATTCTATCGAAGTTCTTGAACAAGATGATAATGGTGCAAGAGTAAAGTATTCAATCGATATGATTAAAAAGCTTACTTATATTCTAAATCTAAAGCACAAAGCACCTAATAGTGTTTCATGGACATTTGAGTCGGGTGATCTCTTTAAGATCAACCAAGGTGGTTGGGAACTTAAAGATCTTGGTAATGGGAAAACTGAAGTTACTTATTCAATCGAACTCGATATCAAAGGATTTATTCCAGGATCGGGAATGATTGTAAATAAACTGACTGAAACTTCACTGCCATCAATGATGAAATCTTATTTTGAGAGAGCGAAATCTTTATGAGTGATCCAAAGAAAGAATCAGGTCTAAGTGATGTCATAAAGAAAGTTGTTTCGATTGGCGTTGGAGCAGCTTTCATGACTGAGGAATCAGTCAAGAGCATTCTGGCGGATCTGCCTCTTCCTAAAGATATCGTGACAGGACTCGTGCAAAACGCGAAGGGTGTTAAGGAAGATTTCGTAAAACAAGTAAGAGAAGAGCTTTCTGAGCACATGTCTAAAGTGGACGTAAAAAGAGTACTTGAAGAAGTTCTCTCACAATACGATGTTGAAGTAAAAGCAAACTTCAGCTTCAAAAAGAAAGAAGATGGATCGCAAACTACTGATTCAAAAAAATCTTAAAAAAATAGAACAAGATATAGCGACTTATAAGCAAGTTGATAATGTCACATTAGTCGCCGTCACGAAGTACGGCGATTACAGTGATGTCGAGCGACTCTACGAGCTTGGCCATCGTGACTTCGGTGAGAATCGCGTTGAGGCCCTTGAAGAAAAGCAAGAATTTGTTAAAAGACTCGGTCACTCTGATCTTCGTTGGCACTTTATCGGAAATCTTCAAAGTAATAAGATTGAGCGCCTGATGAGTATTGAAAACCTTGTGGCCATTCATTCGATTTCTAAGTTCGATCATTTGACAAAGATTTCAAAACATCAAAAACACCCACTCGATATTTTTATTCAAGTTAACACTTCCCATGAAGATGAAAAGAGTGGCCTTGAAAACTTTGAAGAACTTCAAGAATTTTACGAAAGATTTCTAGAGTCTCATTTCCAAGGTTTAATTCTCAAGGGTTTGATGACAATGGGAAGAATTAGAACTGAAGATGTGGCCTTAAGTGCTAAGGAGTGTTTCAGTAAATTATCTGAGATGAAAATGAAACTAGATGAAGGCCTATCTCTCTCGATGGGAATGAGTTCAGACTATATTTATGCCCTTGAAAATGGTGCAAACTATCTGCGAATTGGCTCTACACTGTTTAAATCTATCTAATTTTGATATGATATCCATCTCTTTAATCTGCCTTTCTATGTTAACTTATTGATTTCTAAGAGTTTTGTTATGTATTAGCTCAACTTTATATTTATTATGAGTTTGACTTAAATTCTATTCTCAATTAAATATATTCAAACAATAAAACAACCTTTGGAGAGTAAGATGAACCAAACATTGAGAGAAGTACCAAGCTTGAGCTTGATGAGCTATATCAACGGTACAACTAATGACCAAATTAAATTCGTAGATAATTTAATGTTTGGTCTCAAAGAGTATGGTTTTATCATTCTTAATGATCATACTGTTGATCAAGCGAAAGTTGATGAAGCATATGAAATGGTTAAAACATTCTTCAAACTTCCTGTTGCTGAAAAATTAAAATATGCTGGTGTTGAAGGTGGACAACGTGGCTACACTCCATTTGGAATGGAGCATGCTAAAAATAATCCATATCCAGACTTAAAAGAATTCTGGCATGTTGGTAGAGATCTCGCAGCAACTTCTGCATACAAAGGTATATACCCAGAAAATGTTTGGCCATCAGAGGTTCCGAATTTTAAAGCGGCCTTTCAGTCTCTTTACCAATCAATGGACATCACTGCAAATACGCTTCTTGAAGCGATCGGGAAGGGGCTTGATGTTCCAGCTGGCTTCTTTGAAGACATGATTAATGATGGTAATTCAATCCTTAGAACTATTCATTACCCACCAACAAAGGGTCATGACACTGAAACTTCAATTAGAGCTGCAGCTCACGAAGATATTAACCTTATCACAATGCTTGTAGGTGCTACTTCTTCAGGTCTTCAACTTCTTGATAGAGATGGAACTTGGTTAGACGTTGATTCAAAGCCAGGTCAACTTGTTGTTGATAGTGGTGATATGATGGCAAGGCTGACAAATAATGTTCTTCCTGCAACAACTCACAGAGTAATCAATCCAGATAACGATGGAAGCGAGAGATTCTCAATGCCATACTTTGTTCATCCACATTCGAATGCAAGCCTTGCTTGTCTTCCATCTTGTATCGGAGAAGGGAAGAAATTTGAAGATATCACTGCAGGCGAGTTTCTAACTCAGAGACTTAGAGAAATCGGACTACTAAAATAATTCAGAAATCGTCAAAGAAGAATACACAACAAACAACACAACTACTTCAAGGGGCCAAAATTGGCTCCTTGTTGTTTTTATAAACTGGTCCCGTTAAATGGGGATAAGTTCTTTGTTTTTCCCTGCCATTTTGATTACTTAAGACCTCGGATTGCTTACTGCCGTGAAAGTAAACGCATAAGATAATGAAGTTGTTAAGGAGTTGAGAACGTTGTCCCCATTTAAGTAAGGCAGTTTAAAAAATAAAAAGGCACTCTTTCGAGTGCCTTCATTATTTCTTTTGTATTTAGAAATCTTAGTTAGCCGATGGCTTGTACCAACAAAGTGGTCTTACACCGTCAGTCATACCGTCAACTCTGTTGCAGAAACCGATTTTAGCATCTGTTTGAGAAGCGTCTACTTCGTGGTCAACTGTACAGATCGCTCCAGAGAAGTAAGTATCTAAGCGACACTGTGGCGCAGGGTGATTGTCATCAGTTGTAGTAACAACTCTTGAGTCTGGAGTATCAAACTTAAGTGGAGTTTGAAGGTTTCTTAGAGCGTGGAAAAGGTTTGCTAAAGACATACCGGCCATTGCTCCTCTTTGACACATTGCAATTTCATTTTCAGTTGTAAAAACAGAACATTTCTTTTCTACAGTAGTAGGAATTTCCATTTTTGATACGATAGTCGCGTTGTCATCAAGTTCCATGAATCTTCTTAAACATTTAGAAGTTCCAAAGTAATCAGCTTGACCTTCGTTTGATGCCCATGAAGATGACCAAAAGCTCTTCTTTTTTGGTGCTCCACCAATGTGGTGACCAATTTCGTGACAAATAACTGTAGCAAAACCATCTCTTGTGATTGTCTCGTGACGAGCTAAACCACCAAACATTGCTACTTTCCAGTTTCTTCCACTTTGACTTGCATAAGCGTTAACTGTTCCATCAGTCCAATTTCTTTCAACAGATAGAGTCGCGTTAAATTCTTGAGCAATAATTGGCTTGTAGATACTTTCTACCTTGTCAATAATGTCATTGAATTCTTCTTCTGTTAATCCACCATTACTTTTTTGTCCAACTGGGATGTATAGATCATTCTTTTCTACAATTCCTGTTACACCGTGTTCATCACAAGCGTTCGTAAACGTTGCCATCATCACTAATACTAGTGCTAGAAGTCCCTTTCTCATCTTCAATCCTCCTTGAGATTATAAGCAACTTTAAAAAGTTATATCTAATTAAAATTTTTAAAACACGTTTTGTCTAATTGTTATGTTAAAGTTAAGAAAATGTTAGAAATTGGTTAAAAATAGTGGAGTGTTTTAATATGGTAAAGCTTGTTTTTTATATCCCTAAAAATGAAGAAAAGCCTGTGCTGGACGCTATCTTCGCTGCTGGAGCAGGTCAAATTGGAAACTATATTAACTGTTGCTTCAAGACCGAAGGATTTGGCCAATTTATGGCAAAGGTTGGCGCCAACCCAAAAATTGGTAAAATTAATGAGCTTGAAACAGTTGTTGAGTATCGAATTGAGACAATCTGTCCCAAGAGTAAGCTTGATGACGTTCTCGTGGCCTTAAGGAAGACACATCCCTATGAAGAACCGGCCATTGATGTTTTTGAACTTTATAATAAGATCTAAGAATGAAAGTGATTCTTATCTTTTTAGTTATATATTCTCTTTCTTATGCTCAAGATGACAGTTTCGAGCAGTATAGAAAAATTCGTCAAGAGATGTTTGAGAAACTTTTGAAAGATGATAACGATAAGTTTGACAATACTGCCTTAGAGATTTTAAAAAAACTTCAAAATAGTGGGATGCAAATCCCAGAGAATGTCTTCTCTTATCATAAATTAGATTTCTCTTGGGAAGATAATAAGCTACTTATTTTTCCAGTGAATGAGAATGACAAAATTGAAATGAATATAAAGAACGGTGTGGTAGCGATAAATGGATTGTCTTCTAAGTCACGAAAGAAAATAAAACAATCCATCCCTATAATTCAAAAATACTTAAATTACAAAAACACTAAAGCTGATTTTAAAGACGAGAAACTCATCATTACTTTTATAAATTAAGCCGCGATATTTTTATTTTTAATTTCTTGAATAATGTCTGTTAGTTTTGAAACAAATTTCTTGGCGTTAAATGGTTTTGCTAGTACATGTTTGATTTTAAAGTCTGATGCTACTTGAACATTTTGATGATTGAATCCACCTGATATAAGAAGAATCTCGGGATTGTTTCCCGACTTCTCACGAATATATTTAATAACACTCAGACCATCAACCTTTGGCATGTTGATATCAACAACAACAAGATCAAAATCAAGCTTATCGATTTTCTTGCATGCATCTGATCCATCTGAAGCCTGAACAATATTTTTAAATAAAGTAGATTCTGCAAGAATCATGTGTAAAGAATCGATAATTATTTTTTCATCATCTACAATTAAAACGTTCATCTGTGTTCTTCTCCGATTTACTAAACTTATTTTAATTATCGGATGCCTTTTAAAAAAATGAATTTAAAAAAAGTTAAGATTTGTTCACTTTTCATTTAAGCGGCCAGCGATAAACTTCATTATGTCACTAATTGCTATCATTCCGGTAGGTTTGCCTTCGAGATTGACAATAGGTAAGTTCCTAAAGTTTCCGTTACTCATCATTTGTAGTGCAATAACCATGGATTCGTTGCCGCCAATCGTTTGTGGATTTCGTGTCATAAACTTCTCAACTGGCTGATCGAGGTACTCTGGCTTATCTATTATGTAGTTTAATACATCACGCTCGGTAAAGATTCCACAAAGATTCATAGAGGAATCAACCACGAGGCAACAGCCTGTTCGATTATCTCTCATGATATCAATGGCCTTCTTGACGGGATCTGTTTGGATCACATACTTAGCTTTTTGAGATGAGATTTCATCAATTGTATATTCCAGCACTTCAAATAATTCTGTCATGAGTGACTCCTAAGTTTCCTGGTGTATTTAGGCTTGAGTTTAGTTACCTATATTCTAGACCCAATGGAGCCTAAGAGTTAGTGTGAGTGTTAAGATCTCTTTTTAAAATCTTGAATTCAGCTACTTGAGGATGTGTAGAGTACAGTAGAAACAGTTATTTAGGATGGATAAAATATACTTTATTGACAACTATATTAGTCAGCTAAAGGTATTGGGCATTATAGCCGATATATTTAGTAGGTTTAAGGAGTTATCAATGAATAGAAAATCAATTCTCTTACTCTGCTTCTTTTCGCTTAGTAGTTTTGCTCTCGAACAGACATACTTCAATGGAAAAATCATGCCAACGGGCACGAGAGAGCTATCGATTATTGTTACAGATACTGGGTACTATCCAAAGAAGCCGATTGCCTTTGTAGGTGAGAAAGTGAAGATCTTTGTCACTAGTACGACAAAGATGCCATCGTGTTTAATTTTAAAAAATAAAGAAGTGTATCTCGAAGCTAAGAAAGGTGAACTAGCTGAAGGTGAGGTATTTCTAGATAAGGTTGGGGATATTGAGATTTATTGCCCGACGACCAAGCATCGTTCAACACTTGTCGTACTTGAGCACCCAAAAGATAAAGAAGATAGAATCCAGCGGCAGATTGCGTCTGAAAAGTTAAAAGGTCTCAAGATTTGGCGTCCAAAGGACGATTAGTAGAGGGTGTTAGTTAACTTTTATTTTTATTAGGATTAATGAATTATGTCTTCAGTATTTAACGATGCCATTGCCAGTTTGCTTTCTCCAATCGGTGATCTTCTTGCAGATGAGGGTGTCTCTGAAGTTATGATAAATGGACCGCACGAAATTTTCGTTGAAAAAAAAGGTCTCGTATATAAAGTTCCAAATCAATTTAATGACGAAGGACATTTATTATCAGCAATGAGAGCGATTGCTCAATCTGTTCATCGTACCATTGATGATGACAATCCACGTCTGGATGCACGTTTACCGGATGGTTCACGTATTCACGTTGTTTTGCCACCAATGGCAAAGAATGGAACAACGGTTGCGATTAGAAAATTTTCAAAAGAAAAGCTGACGTTGAAAGATATGATTGCCTTTGGTTCTCTCTCTGATATTGGTGCGCGCTTCTTAGATATTTGTGTGTTTCTAGGAAAGAATATTCTTGTCTCTGGTGGGACAGGCTCTGGAAAGACAACGATGCTAAATGTTTTAGGAAGTCGAATGCCTAAGACTCAACGTCTTATCATAATCGAAGATGCGGCCGAGCTTCAGGTGAAGGCCGATCACGTTGTGAACTTTGAAACTCGTAAGGCCGACCCTTTAAAAGGTGTTGATGAAGTTACGATTAGAGAGCTTGTTATATCTGCCATGAGATTAAGACCAGATAGAATTATCGTTGGAGAGGTTCGTGGTGATGAAGCACTTGATTTAGTGCAAGTAATGAATACAGGTCATGATGGCTCGATGGGAACGGTTCACGCGAACACTCCGCTTGACGCTTGTACTCGTCTTGAAACCCTTTGCTTAATGGGGGATACCAAAATTCCTCCAGACGCGATTCGAAAAATGGTCGGAAGTGCTTTGCAGATTATTGTTCAGTGTAATCGTTACCACGATGGTGGACGCCGAACTTCTGCAATTTCTGAGGTTTTAGGTGTTGATGAAAAAGGTCAATACATCGTGCGAGATATTTTCAAGTGGGTACAAAAAGGTAAGGACCCTGAAACTGGAAAATATATAGGTGAGATGGTTCCTTGTAACTATGTCCCAACTTTCTTCGAAGATATTGTCGTAAATAAGCTCCCATTTCCTAAAAACAATTTTCTTGCACCAGATTGGGCCAAAGAATTTGTTAAGAAGAAGGCCGCTTAGTTAGGCCTACTGTCATCCTCCAATACATCCCTGTAATTTTTTCACTGAAGGTCTAAACAGGCCTTCAAAAATGTCATAATGTCTCTTAACGGAGACTTATTATGAAGAAAATTTACTTAGCAGCAATGCTATCTGTGATGCTTGCTCATGGTGCTGAGGCATCAATTCTTGAGCAATTGAAGCCAGCTCATCTTAAAGAGAGAATCAAAGAAGAATTCGCTGATCTTGACGTCAGTCTTAGCCTGAAGCTTGCAGATATTGATATTGCTGAAGGTGTAGGTATTTCTTCTAAGTATAAGTATGAAGTTGAACAGTCCGACATCGCTGGTTTGCATGCTAGGATTGATAAGTGGAATATCAAAGTTGATTTGCGACCAGGTGATATTCTAAAAGATGTTATCGATTTTCCAATTTTTTTAAATATTAATAAAGGTGCTGAAGTTCATTTTGTAAGACAGTACGAAAAGAAATCAGAGGCCTTAAAGGCGATTCCATATACTCTTGCTAAGCTTCCTGTTACCGCTGATCATGCCCTCAAGCTTCATCCTGGAGACTTTGTTTCCATTCCTACTGCAATGTCGATTATTACTGGTGTGCAGGCCTCTGGACTAACTAACTATATTCATGCTGATGCCAAGGCCTATGGTGTATTTAGTGGAGAGTTTCTTGTTCATGTCTTTAGAATGAAGGATTCGAAAGTTCGTTTAAAAGTTATCGCGCAACGCTCTCAAAACTATGGTGCAAATACAGCAGTTAAATTTGATTATAAACTTTTTGGAATTGGTGTTCTTGATAAGCAGGTCGAAAGAGTCTTCGACTTTAAACTCGCTGATATTGGCCTTACTACAGGTGATGGGAATCAGCTTATTATTGATTACGTATTTGATCTTTCTAATGAACAGGCGAAGAAGGCCTATAATAATATTCTTGGGTCATCATTCAAGTTTAGAGATGTGGAAATTTTTAGAGAGTTTTTGAATGAAAGAGGCCTTGAGGACCGATTATTTGCTACTTATGAATTAGCAGACCAGCTTGCTACTCAAGACCTTGAAGGCACCGATAAAAAGCGTGTTGAGAGAATATTTAAAGGCTTCAATGATTACGATAAAGATACAAAAAAGTTCAAAATTAGTCTTCTCCTTGCTAAATATGACAAGAATTGGACTGAGCTAGAAAATCATATTTCATTTGATAATGATGAAGGAGAGAGAACTTCATATTACTACCCAACGTTTACTTATAGGAAAGAACAGAAAATTGGCGTAGGGATACTTTCATCGAAAGAAAAAACAGTTCAAACTTGGTTTGGTCTAGTTCCAACAAAGAATGCAGATGATTGGGGAGATTTCTCTGATTTTGGAATTACCTTTGATAGAAAAGATCAATTCTTTAGATACGATGAGCAAGTGCGTTTTCACCAATACCTATCAGATATCCTACCACCGGTTCTTTTTGAAAAAGTTGATCTGGGGGCGTGGGATAAGCTTGATGATAAGAAAGGTGCCAATACGCATGTTCAGGTTGTCATTAAACGTGAAGGATTTGAGCAACTAAAGCGTTACTCACAAAAAGAAATTACACAAAATCTTTATGACTATTATAAAAATCGTAAAATGGTTAACCTTACTTTTGTAGATGGATTCTTTAAGAAGTTATGGAAGCGTTTAACGTTGATTAAAAAAGATGAAAGATCTGATATTAAAGAAATTGGTGCAAAGATTTATCAATTTGTTAATGATGAAAAATTAAGTGGTAAAGAACGTTTACAATTAATTTTTGATCTTAGAGAGAGGTCTGTATTTAAAAAAGTTGGACTTGCATTTATGATCTCATTACTTGATGCAGAATCAATTGAACAAAATGTCTATGTGAATATCGGACTTGGTGCAAAAGATATGGAAAAGTTTGAATTTTCGTTTGGCCATCAATTCAATGCAGGCCTGTATAAGCAATTGCACTACGTAAATAGAGTATTAAATGATCGCTCATACGACCTGAGGCTTACAAATGAGCAAATAAGTTTTAAAGAAGAATCAAAGGTCGATTAAATATCGACCTCAATTCCTTCCTCTGAAATTTCAACTGTAAAAAATAGTTTTTGAAGCTCTTCGGTCTTATCAAGGATATCTTGCATATCCTCAACTTCAAGCTCGGGATCGAGCTCCATATCGTTTGAAAAGCATCTAATAATCTGAATTCCCATCTTAAAATCAGACTTTTCTTTGAATTCGTTAATTGGAAAGATGATTTTATAACCACCAGTAAATTTATCAATATCTACATCTATTTTCATATAGTTATGATTTCACAATTTCAAAATTTTGGGAAGATAGAAAATTAAGTACGTAGATTCCTGGCTTACGAGTTTTCAAATTGTCTACTTTTTTGACACCCCTTGAATCATTTTCAAACTGACCTAAGTTTCTGTAAAAATCCAGTAAGATAACTTTAATCAAATTAATTTTACGAGGGATTTCGTGATTAAGAATCTATTGCTTACAACAGCTATTTTATTTTCTGCACAGGCATTTGCATCATCGCAAATCAAGGCAAAGTATGAGGTGAAATCTTACTTTGATCTAAAAAAGTACAACTCTTCATTTGTTGAACTCGGTGATACGCGCGCTGTAAAAGGAAGTCTTGATATTAATCTTATTCACAGCGATAAGAAGAGTGAAAGGTATCAGGTGAAAATTGGATCATCTGATTTGAGACAACCAGAGCTTTTAAAAATAAAAAATGGAAGTTTCACAGTAGGAAGCAAGAGATCAAATATTACCTATAAGAACAAATATTCATCAGCTGAGGCGTACGCTCTTTTAGAAAGTTCATTGAAGCGAGATGTCTTTGAATTGATTAAATCACTTGATAAGAATGTAACGTTAAAAAATACAAAGATAAATGTGACCGATTTAAGTTTCTCGTGTACTGATGTCAATGTTCGAAACAAAGAGTGTGTGGCAACAGGTGTTGTTGTCGTTGTTGCAAAAAAGGGAGCTGTTGACAATATTAGCCTCTTGAAGAATCACTTGAATGACCTAAAGGTTGAGATGGTTAAGTCAAAAGAAGACTATGATATTCAAGGCTATCGTGAGTTTCTGGATAAGTGTGAAAAACTGGTGAAAGATGTTCTCGATGGTAATAATGGTAATAAGAAACTTCATTCTCTTGTCGAGATAAGAAGAAAAATTATCAACGAACGAGTCGATTCATACGAGTACACTGCAATTCGTTCTGCTTCGATCGCGAAGTTTGTCGATGAAATCCTGGCAATTATCTAGATCTATAGGAGCTCAATTTCTTTCTCTTTAATTACTTTTAAAATTTGAATAATATAATTAAAGAGATCATTGTATTGGGCCTTAATAAGCACATTATATACTGGTTGAAGATTTGTTTCCTTACTATCTTTGTAGTTGAAGGCCTTGAACATAACCTGGCCATTTACAACTTTAAGCTCGAGATCAACGTTGTAGGCGATTATTCTAATTGCTTCTGGCGTGAAGAATATTTTGTATTGCAAGATAGTGTCAATGCCATCAATTTTAGCAATTGCTCTTTTCAAAACCTCTGTGGAAACCCTTGTCCATTCAATGACTTTTTCTTCGCCTGGGTTTGCTTCTGGAGTTAGAGTTTCAAGTTTTGTGATAAATTTTGTAATGAGATGATCAATGACATATGCTTTTTTCTTTTCAAGCTTTTCTACCATGTCTCGGCCCTGAAATCTTTGATCACTATATTTCTTTACTATCAGTTTACGGCTAAGGGTAAAATCAACTTTCTTATCAGTTGTTTTATAGTCACAGCCGTAGTCAATCCCGTCATCTGAAAAAGTATACTTGCAAGCAAATGATCCGTAGAGTGGTTCTTCGTTCACACTAACTGCTAGCTTGGTGATATCTTTTGGAGCTAGAGTGAATTTATTCTTTAAGCGTTTTTTTGAATATAGTTTCGAATAAAAAAAAGATATCATATGGCAATTCCTTAAAGTTTTGATATTGTTTATCATAATTAATTGATGAGAATTGGTCTATGGTGAAAATCGGTATTTTTGATTCTGGAATCGGTGGTCTTAGCATCTTGCGTGAGATTGCTAAGTTGCGTCTTGGAATAGAGATGTTCTATTTTGCAGATTCTCTCAATAATCCGTATGGGCAAAAGGATGACTCCTTTGTTATCGCGCGTTGCGAGTTTATTGTGGAAACTCTTGAAGCCAAAGGGGCTAATCTTATTGTTGTCGCCTGTAATACAGCTACCGCAATAGCTATTGATCACCTCAGGGAGAAATATCCTCATTTGGTTTTCGTTGGAGTTGAGCCTTATATCAATGTAATCAATCAACGCCCTGAGCTAAAGACGCGACGAGGAGTGGTACTTGCCACGCCTCTAACAGGGAACTCAAAAAGATTTAAGGCACTGAAAGAAAGACTTGATCCAAATAATTTACTCGATGTATTTACTCCCATTCATTTGGCCAAATTAATTGAAGATAATTTCTTCAATAAAAGTCATGCATTCGAATTTGACGTCAAGAAAGAACTTTTAGGTCTATCAAACGACTATGATTACCTAATTCTTGGTTGTACGCATTATCCTCTTATTAAACCGCAGCTACTTTCTTTTCTTAAGGGAGAGATGATCTCACCATGTCCGATGGTTGCAATGCGTGTAAAGAACCTTCTACTTGGAAAGTTTGGGATGACCGAAGGTGATGCCTCTGCTACAAATTTTGCTTTCTATCAGAGTGGTGTGTCATCTGATTTTAAAACTTTAAATATTGATGAAGTCTTTATATAATTTTTGAAAATTTAATCTACAAAGGAAATATCATGAGTAAAATTACAAGTATCAAAGCAAGACAAATTCTTGACTCTCGTGGAAATCCAACTGTTGAAGTTGATGTGTTTACACAAGACGGTAATATGGGAAGAGCTGCTGTTCCTTCTGGAGCATCGACTGGTTCTAAAGAAGCGCTTGAACTTAGAGATGGTGATAAGTCATACTTTCTAGGAAAGTCTGTTCGTAAGGCCGTATCAAATATCAATGATAAAATTTCTTCTGTAGTTGTTGGAAGTGATAGCCATGACCTTGGTGGAATCGATAAGAAGATGCTTGAGCTTGATGGAACGGAAAATAAAGATAATCTAGGGGCCAATGCTCTTCTTGCTGTTTCAATGGCGACAGCACGCGCTGGTGCACTTGATGCGAAAAAAGATTTATACGATTATTTATATAACGATCTTAAAATTCCAAACGCAGTAGGGGACTTGAGACTACCTTGTCCACTAATGAATATTATCAATGGTGGAGAGCACGCTTCTAATAATCTTGATATTCAAGAATTTATGATCGTACCACATATCAAAGGGCCATTTTCTGAAAATCTAAGAGCAGGTGTAGAAGTTTTCCATCAGCTTAAGAAAGTTTTATCTGATGCGGGTCACTCAACTAACGTTGGTGATGAAGGTGGATTTGCTCCAAATCTTGGTTCTCACGAAGAAGCAATTGAGTGCATCTTAAAAGCTATCGAAGCTGCAGGTTATAGAGCAGGTGAGCAAATTAGTCTGTCTTTGGATGCTGCTGCAAGTGAGTTCTACAAGAATGGTCTATACAATATGCAAGGAAAGCAACTTTCTAGTGAAGAAATGATTGAATACTACTCAAATCTTTCGTCTAAATATCCGATATATTCAATTGAAGATGGACTTGATGAGGCAGACTTTGATGGTTGGCAAAAGCTGACTGCAAAGCTTGGTGATAAAGTTGTGCTAGTAGGGGATGATCTTTTTGTAACAAATAAGAAAATTCTTCAAACTGGTATTGAGCAAAAACAAGCGAATTCAATTCTTGTAAAAGTAAACCAAATTGGAACTTTAACAGAAACTTTTGAAACTCTTGATCTTGCTTTCAAGAATAACTTTAAAGCTATTATCTCGCATCGTTCAGGTGAGACAAGTGATTCATTCATCGCTGATCTTGCTGTTGCTTCTGGAAGTGGACACATTAAAACTGGTTCTGCTTCAAGAAGTGATCGTATGTCAAAATACAATCAACTACTAAGAATTGAAGAGGCCCTTGGTAGTAAAGCAAGATATGATCTTGTAAAATAGATTTTAATGAGGCCTCTTTTTAGAGGCCTTTTTTATGCCAGTAGACTTTGCTAAGAAATATTTTAATACATTATGGCCTATTGAGCTTTATAAGTTTACTGCATTCCTAACCTCATCTCTTTTATGGTGTGTTCTCTACTACAACGAAGCCAACTTTTTTGCACATGCACATTTTGTTTCTCTACTTGCTGTTGGAAATGGCATCGTATATTTTTCGACAAAAGAACTCTCTCATATTTTTAGAACAGGTTCGGACTTACCGGCTTACTTTCTTTTTCAATTCATTTGTTTTGTAGGAATGAGTTATGCTCACGCTCAGAGCGAGTATATCTATATGGCAATGATTCCTGCTATGATGTCGATGTATTTCATTACATTCGTTTCAACATCTAAAGAAACATTCGCGCAGAAAAAAAGCCTCTTCGTTTATACGGCAGTATTTTGCTCGATGATTCTGTTTGAAAGTTATAAAAAAGGTGAGTTCTTTAATAATGGCCAGTTAATTAGTTTTATGGCCTTTTCATTTTGGTCATTATCGACTGTCTTTTGGGGACTTGAGCAGTATTTAAAGGGAAGAAAAATTATTTTTTCAAAACTACTTTCAATTTCTAATGATGAAAATAAAATATCATCATCTCGCTATGATAGAATTTTCTTTCATGATGTGATTAATCACACACATTCGCTTTTGCTATTTTTGAGAACTAAAAAAGCTAATGGTATAGATCAAAATGAAGTTAATAATTTAATTGGTGAGTTAAAATTATTACAAGAAAATATCCAACATCACTTCGGTTTTAAGCATAAAGACCTTCTTTCTTCAAAAAAAGAAGTTCCATTTCAGATTGCTCTTGCAAGAGTTTATGGATTAATTGACGCTTTCTTTACTCATGGTGAGCAAGTTTATATTAGTCTTAAAGGTGAAATTTCTGAGCAAGAAAACTCAGATGCTTTAAGAAATTGCACCGTAAACATTATTATTTTTCATCGTATCATGACTAATATTATTAAGAACGTTTACGAGGCACAAAGTCAGCGTGTTGAATTCATTTTCGACTATAAACAGGATGGACTTCATACTACGGTCATAAATGAACCAAAAAAACTTAATCATGAAAAAATTAATCTTGATAAAGATCTTGGACGCGTAATACTTGACCTGGGGGCTCGACAAAGGAGCGGGCTGGGGCTGGATTCAATTAGTCGGATATGTGAAGAGGTCGGTGGAGACTTTACTTTTTCGTTTAACGACGGCCATTGGCATACATATTTCTTTCTGCCGCACGAAAATGCTGCTTCCAATAATACGGCAAAAAAGTCAGCTTAAGATTTAAATTTGTCATAAACTATTTTTTTAGTAATCTATCTATATAAGGAAAATTATATGGTTAGATTACTTTGTTTATTACTTTTTATTACACCGTTCACTTCTTCGGCATCCCCACGTACGGTTTATCCACTTAGTTCTTCAACGCTTAATCCTGGAGCTATGGGTGTAGAACTCTCGGCCCTCTACTCTCAGACTTTAAGCTATTTTGATGTTGATGGTAATGAAGTTGAGCTTGATGAAGATGATGATTATAAGCTAATGGATTATGATTTCTCTTTGACTTATGGGTATACTGCCCAAATTCAAATTGGAGTTAATGCAAAATTCCGACAAGTAACAAGTGTGAATTCTACAACTGAGAATTCAGCTTCTGGTCTGGAGTCTGTAGCTGCACTTTTTAAATATCAGTTTAAAAATAATAGTGATTATCACTTTGCAATTTCTGGAGAGTATCGCTATCGTCCATATGAGAATGAAGTCTACTCTAGTGCTTCCAATGTTCCTGCTGATGAAATTGTACTCGGTGATTCAGGGGCATCTTTTTTAGTTACGGCCCATCTTGATGCAGTTATTTCTAAATGGACAACAATCGAATCATCTTTAGGTTATCACATGCCCCCTAACGATCTATCTCCTGAGCTTCCTTACCGAATTTCCTTAATTAAGAATTTTAATACATGGGCTTTTTGGGGAGGAGTTAAAGGAATTTATTCTCTTGGTTCTGACGAATATGCTGATGCACCTTCGCTAAAGCCATTTAATGCAAATGGTGAAACAGCGAGATGGAATTCTATCAATAGAAGTTTTGCTATGCCTTTTGGTGGTGTACGTTTTCTTATGGGAAAGAAGTACCGACTATCATTTGAAGGTGGGCAGATTATGAGCGGTACATCTACAGATAAGACGATGGAAGGGCTCGTGTCTCTTTCATGGAATACTGGTGGTGTGAGTAAAGAAGAGCGTCTTGAGAATGCTTTCAAGGAATATACTTCAGAAGCAACTATCATCAAGGTTTCTCCACGTGGAAAATTCTTGAAAATTGATAAAGGACTAGTCCAGGACGTTGCAAAGGGCGCAGCTGTCGATATTTATAAGTCAGATTACTTCGGAGGGAATATTCTTATTGCCTCAGGGGTTGTTTATGAGAGTGGACCAAATTGGGCCATTGTCAGACTGACAAAAAGATATAAAGACATGCCAATTGAAAAAGGCTTAACTGTTAGGGTTAAATAG
Source organism: Bacteriovorax sp. Seq25_V (assembly GCF_000447795.1). Classification (NCBI taxonomy): domain Bacteria; kingdom Pseudomonadati; phylum Bdellovibrionota; class Bacteriovoracia; order Bacteriovoracales; family Bacteriovoracaceae; genus Bacteriovorax; species Bacteriovorax sp. Seq25_V. The sequence continues at coordinate 97,408 of NZ_AUNI01000019.1, forward strand.
CCGAAATGTATTTAAATTTTGAAATTTAATAATACGCAATTAAGATATTGAGATTGTTTTGAAGAAAGGAATTTACATGAAGTTATTAATTACATTAATGATCACATTATTTACTTCTATGGGGTTTGCAAAAACTTTTACGAGTCAGTTTTGTGAGTTTCTTCTTCCTACGGGATGGGAATGTGACATGGAGGGCTCAGAGTGGGTTTGTCAGTCAGTTAACGAGGAAAGAAAAAAAGAAGCAATCATTATTCTTGCTGCAAAACTAAGAGGACCACAGGATGATCTGCCACAGTATCAGGCATATCTGCAGGCTCCGAAGTCGTTTAAACTTCCTGGTGGAAAAACACAGATCTCTGAAGCGAAGTATACAAAGCAGTTAAAAATAGCAACTCAAAACCACATGTGGATCGACTCTCTTCATCTTGCTTCCGAAGTGCCAGGTTTTTACACAAGATATTTAGCAACTGTAAAAGGTGAACTTGGTGTTGCTGTCACTTTCTCAGTATCAAAAGATCACTATGATAGCTATAGACCAATTTTTGATAAAATTGTTGAAACTCTAAAAGTATTTGCTGAAAAGAAAGCAGCTCCAACAGACTTTAAACTTGCAGGTTCTAAATCAGGTTCAATCCCAGGTGGTGAAGGTGACTTCATTGATGACAACGCTGGAAGACAAGATATTGGTGTAGGTAAGCAAGGTGCTGGAAAAGGTGGCTCTGGATCAGATGATATGATGTTGTATCTTATTATCGGTGCTGCAGTCGTAGCAGGTATTATTCTTAAAAAGAAGAAGGGTGCAGCTGGTGCGGGTAAGAAAAAGAAAAAGAAAACAAAGAAGTAGATAATTAGAAAGAGGACTTAATGTCCTCTTTTTTTTTGCATACAAAGCTAGAGCCTGGTGTTTTTAAACTTTCACAAAGAATACTAATAATGCTCTCAGGCCCTTCAATCATGAGAGAAAGTGGATCTTTTTCTATGCTAATTTTATTCGATTGAATTCTCCCTAATCCCGTTGGTAAATAACCGTCATCTAGTTTCTTGTAACGAAGTAGTGTGAAAAATTGGTGTATTTCTTCTTCATAATGTGAGAATGAGAGGTCGCGATCTTTGTTTCCTGAGTTAATCTCTAGTACAACTTGTCGAACTTTTTTTTCTAGTAAGGTAAGTGTGAATGAGAGACTAATGATCAGTGAGAAAATAGTGAGGGCCAATGAAGCCTTCCAATTAAGTAGAATAAGGGTTGTAATACAAATAATAGAAGTTAAGAGTATGCAGAATAGGGTAACAAGTCTTTGTGTCTTCATGACATTAGTTTAGACAAAAAAAAAGCTCCGGTTAAGGAGCTTTTTTATTTATCAGAGTTAAGACAAGACTTGATTGCTTGTGTTAATTCTGTGTGTTTTGCAATTAGTGTTCCTTGGTTAGCTCCACCCCATGAAGAACATCCTCCGTGAGTGTGAATACCAATGATTTTTTCATCAGACTCTCTAATGATTGTCGATCCTGAGTTACCACCCATTGTATCTACAGTGTGTGTAAGTCTTGAGTATGGTCTTCCGTTCCAGTTATCTTCATCGTCTGTATCTCTCGTTGCTGTACCAACAGATTGTAAAGCTCCTGTATGAGTTTGTTGAGCAAGGTTCTTTGATGGCTCTGAATCAAGTCCGTAACCTGTGATTCTTAATACATCACCAATTTCTGGGATTTCAAAAGATACATCGTATGTTCCTTGAACATCTCCTGCATATAATCCTGTTTCATTGTTTGGTAGTACTTTAAATACTGCCCAGTCATTACCTGGTCCACCATTTTTACTTTGAATAGATTTTTGATCAATATCGTATACGTCTTTAGCTTCAGGGTGTTGAATATTTCCATTTACAGATTCAGAAGTATTGAATTCAGCAACTTTTAAAACAGATAGACAGTGACCAGCAGAAACACCACATGATTTAGAAATCATCGTAAGTGTACATCCTCCATCTCCAGATCTTGAGTCTAGCAGTCTACCAATCTTTGGGTTAGTTGAAAGAGCTCTGTCATCAGTTTTTCCACAGATTGATTTATTACCAGCGAATGCCGTTAGGTTTGCCAAAGCTAAAATTGCTACTAGTCTCATCTTTTCTCCACTTCTTTGAACTTGTGGAAAAAATATTACACATAACATTAATTATCTGGCCAACAAAAACCTGACAATTTTAGTAGATGTTAGATAATGTTAAGTTTTTTGCCGTTTAGTGAAGCAAATGCGTGCTTTTGACTTGTTGTGTCAATGTCAATTTCACGAGTTTCCTCGTATGTTTTGACCTCCTTCCAGCTCGTTTCTTCAGGATTGCCTTTTACCGCCAATGGGTTTGAGTAGGCCCTGTCAGGAAAATAGGGGGAGTTTGTGGTTTGCTGAGGTGTTAATTTCTCGAGAACGACGCGTCTTTCAGTATCTTGGAGAGATTTTTTAATCTCTCTAAGTTCATCTAAAATACCTTTGTCAATTTGTTGTGATGATATCCTCATTAACTGACTTATCGGAATAACGGACTATTACTTGAGCAATATGTTTCTGATACTGCGTAAGTATTTGTTTCTATTAGTGTCGTGAATATTGTGAGAGGCATTTTCGACTGGGATGGCAATATCAAATTGATCAGCAATTAGTTTATATTTATGATCATTAACTCCATAAAGATAAATTGTTTTCTCCGTATTTTCAGTGAGAACACGTGGTGAAATAGCAGGCATTTTGGACTGACCCATTAGTTGCAGTGAGTACTTCCAGCCTTCAATATATTTTGTGTCTTTGTTTATCAAAGTTTCGAATTTCGGTGAGTTTTCAATTCCTGTGAAAATCGTTTGCTGATACCAATTTTTTAAAAATAAATTCAGTTCTTCATTTGTTGTAACACCATTAAATAGTTTTTCATCTCGCTCTGCACGATCTAACTTTTCTTCGTTAGGGATACCAAGCCCAGATGATTCAAGAATTAATTTTTTGATGGTGTTGTTATTCATCGCAAGTAGAGAAGCGACACGGCCACCTAGCGAGTAGCCAAGAGCATTAATTTTTTTCTTATAGCTGAGTTTTGTGACTGCTTCACTGAGTTTCGAAATATAATCGTTAAAATCACTGTAGAGATGAAGTCCTTCTCCGTTGTGACCTGGTAGGTTTACAAAAATCAAGAGAAAATCTTCTTCAAGTTCTGGAATTAGAAATTCAAAGTCCTTATCACTACCCATGAATCCGTGAAAAACGAGGAGTATATCTTTTGAAAGATCTCCTCTGATGAGAGGATTGCCAAGTATCTCCTTGACTTCATAAAGTGAAGAGCCAAGCGACTCAAGTTCTTTTCTTGGTATTTTAATTCCTGCTTTAATGGAATCGAAACTTTTAGATTGAATGAGAAGTTTTGGTTCATGGTATTTTGGAAGATTTTCTTTGATTTTGTGAAGGACCTCTCGATGAGAAAGAACCTCTACTGCTTCAATGAAACTTACGCCTACTTGTCCAAGTCTTGAATCAGTAACAGCGACTGTCTTACTTGAAGTGATGCCTTTCATACTCTGTTGAATTTCATGGTCAATGGAGTGGGGGCTAATATTTTTTCCTCCACTGATATAGATATCATCGGCTCTTCCAAAAACAGTTAAATTATTATGAATATCAAATTTACCGATATCACTTGTTATAATAGTTCCATTGAAATTCTCTTTGGAAAAAATACCGTGAGCGATAGTCTCTCCAGAAATTTCTATAATATTTTTGTCATTGAAGCGAATCTTTGTGTTGCCAAGTGGGGAACCTACAGTTTCAAGTAGTTTTAAGTCTGTTGTAAAAGGAGTTGCGCAAATTTGGGAGCACGTCTCTGTTTGTCCGTAGGAATTGGATAATTTTATCCCAAGTGCGACAGATTTTTGCAAGGTGTGAAGGCTTGTTTTTGCTCCACCGAGTACGACTCCCTTAAGTTTTTTAAGTCTATCGCATGAGTATTCATCCGTTAATAACTTTTGAAGCTGAAGATCAATTAGCGAGAGAATTGTGATTTCTGGATTCATGTCTAGAGATGAAGCAATATTTTTTGGATCACAGAAAACCGTTTTTGCTTTTGCCAGGATCGTTCGATAAATAATCATCAGACCACCAATGTGAAAGAATGGGAGAGTCATCCCCCAGCAGTCATTGATGTTCATTTGATAGTGCTCTATTGTCTGCTTTGCACTTGTTAAAAAGTTAAAATGAGTGAGCTCAATAGGTTTTGGTTTTCCACTTGATCCTGAAGTAAAAATAATGGTCGAAGTGTTTGAGAGCACTACTTCTTTTTCTTTGAAATCATAGTTTAAAGCATTTTCAAAATTTATATTAAATGATGTTAGAAGTTCATCTCTTTGTTTCTGTGGCAGTGATGGGTCGATCATTATCGCCACCTTGCCACTTGCAATGATTGCAAAGTATTTAACAAGATCGTGAGGAGAGTTGCACTCTACGACTTGGTACTTTTCGTCAGAAACTTTTTGAGCGCAAACTTCACTCCAAAAGGATGTATAGGTGTAGTAATCCTTGATAAAGGTAGTCTTTAATGAAAAAAAATCTGAATATAGTTTCATGCTATTTCACTTAGTGGCAGAGGAATTTGCACACTCTCTCTGTCTTTTAACTTAATCCCTGTTCCCATCAATCGAATACCTTTTGGAGAGCTATTGATGAAAGATTCGATGGCATTTCTTATCATAGATATGGCCTGATCATCTAGGCACAGATGATCAAGAATTTTCTTGGCATGGATTGAGTCTAGCATTAATTCTTTGGTATGAGATTCAAAGTCGCTATATCTTATTTTTATCACAAGATGTGAAATGGTTCGATTATGAATATGAAATTGATCTATTTCTTTAAAGCGCTCACCAAATTCCTCAATCAGATCATCAATATAATCTAAGGCCATCGATTTTGTCGTTTCCGAGAAGAATGTTCGTTCAATGCTAAAACTTTTTCGCTGACGACGATTGATGACTTCTGAATTATCAATTCCAAGGCATGATTCGTATAGATCAATGGCGTAGCGTTTACCAATTTTGATGATGAGCTCATGAAGATCATACTTTAAAACATCGGAGCAGGTTCTTAGGCCAATTCTTTCAAGATTTGTTGCACTGACTTTACCAATTCCTGAAATTTTCTTTAAAGGAAGGTCTTTCAAAAAATCCTGCGCCGAATCTGGCGTGACACAATATTGTCCATTAGGTTTATTCCAGTCTGATGCAATCTTTGCGAGCATTTTATTATATGAAATTCCAGCAGAGGCAGTAAGTCCTGTCCTCTCATATATTTTCTTTCTAATCTCATTGGCCATCAGTGAAGCCGAACCCTCAAAATGTTTTGAGTCCGTAACATCAAGAAATGCTTCATCAAGTGAAATCATTTGTACTTTGTCTGTATATTCATAAAAAATATCACGAACAATTTTAGATGCGGCTTCATACTTTGCAAAATTTGGTCTAACTAGAATGAGACTTGGGCATAGCTGAAAAGCTTTAAAGGTAGGCATTGCAGCTCTTACACCAAATTCACGTGCCTTGTAATTACTTGTGCAAAGAACACCCTTCGTTTTCGAAGGGCCGCCGATGGCCATAGGGACATTTTTTAATTTGGGGTTATCTCTCATTTCAACAGCAGCATAGAAACAATCCATGTCAATATGGATAATTTTAAATGTCTTCTGATGAAAGATGTTATTCATAGTTTCTAAGTAGCCCTACAACAACTCCTGCTATTCTGAAGTCTTGATCTTCTCTGATTGAGAATGGCTTCAGTCGTTCGTTTGCAGGGTGAAGTTCGATAACTCTGTTTTTTTGATAAAATCTCTTAACTGTTGCTTCGTTGTCGATTATGGCGATGACTGTTTGACCTTGGTTTGCCTGGGCCTGATAGCGACAAATTAGTACATCTCCCTCAAAAATTCCGTCTTCAATCATCGAGTCACCTTGCACATTCAGTGCATAGTATTTTCCTGGGCGATTGACCATTGTTTTTGGAACAGAAGTAAGGCTATCAGGGTTTTCAAGGGCCTCAATAGGATTACCTGCGGCAACATCCCCAAGAAGAGGGATTTCTTCATAAAGATCATTTTGAGCTGTGATTGTTGATTTTGCTTCAAGCTCAAGCACACGAATTCCTCGGCGGGCATTCCAGTCCATCTCAATAAGATTTGCTTCCTGAAGGTACTTCATATATTTATTTACAGAGCCAAAAGACTTAAGGCCAAAGTGGTCTTTAATTTCTTTCTGTGTAGGAGAAACCTCCTGCTCGAGAGTGTAAGTCTTAATATATTCGTATACTTCTTTCTGTTTTTTAGTTAGTGCCATATAAATATAATGTGCGTAAGTAGGGCGTAAGTCAAGTATATTTTTCAATGGCTAATTTTTTGACACGATTGAAAGTTCTACAGGTTTTGCCCATTTGGGCCACTGCAATTGATATGATGTTGTCTTATCGCTACCAAGCTTTTTAGGAGTATTAATGTCACCAAAAAATGGTCTTTTCCTTTTAACTTTCATCATTTCTCAATATTCATTTGCAACAACTTGTCCAAGTGTGAAGGAGAGAACCGAGGGAGTTTGGAAAACGGTTTCATATTGTGAAAAGGACATCCTTACTAAGGAGCTCGAGTACTATATTCCGACAGGTTCAAAGACAAAGGAAATTCATTTCAACTCTAAGGGGCAAGAGGTTTCTGTAGATTCATGGAGTACCGATGGAATACATCGTTACTCTTCAGTGATCGAACATAAGGATGAATCCCATTATACAGAGACATCTTACTCTACAGATGGGAAACGTTCTCTTGTCTCTAAAGAGGAACATACTTTGCTCGAAGGTGATGATTTTATTACTAAAGAATGGGTGATAACAAAGTCATCACACATTCCACAAGCAATTAAACATTATAAAATTGCTGCTGAGAAACCATATCGAATTGATGTGCTAAATAAAGAAGGTGAGGTCGTTAAATATTATCTTGTTACTTTTAACATGGATGCACCATTGGCAAATCTTGTAAATGAGTTCCAAGCATATACACCAGAAGGTGCATTGATTGGAAGTTATGATGAAAGTAGTGATTTTGATATTGTTTCACACATTAAGCGCACTTCTAAAACAGAAGCAGAAGCTACTGAGAAAATAAGAATATTTGAAAATAAATATCGTGAGCCTGTCGTCATTATTGATACTGGTTTTGATATCATGCACCCTACAATTACACATAAACTCTATAATTCGCCAGTTGAGATTTCTGGTGATGGAATTGATAATGATGGCAATGGGCGAATTGATGATTCTTGGGGATGGCAAAGACAAGATGATGCAGGTTTAAGTCTTTTACGCGATGACAATAATATTAGAGAGACTCATTCTCTTATTCATACTCCTTATCCTGTTTCTCATGGAACACATGTTGCATCTCTTGCTCTACGTGATCTTGATAGCTATGGTCTAGTTGGATTTGCTGGAGACGTGGCCATTGCTGATCATCTCGAAAAGGCAGGCGATTATATAGCAGATAAGAATATTAGATTTGTGAATATGAGCTTCGCGATAGGGTTTCCAGGTGTTCCTATGTCGGCACCCCGTGAGTCTTTTTATTATCTTGAAAATATTTTTATTCAAAATCCAAATGCTTTATTCACAGTAGCAGCAGGCAATGGAAGAGGGGAACTCGACTTAGATCAAAAGGGGAATGATAACTTTCCTGCAAGCTACAATTATAATAATATGATTAAGGTTGGTGCTATCAATACTTCTGAACTTTCTATTAATGACTATCCTAATTATAAGATGGCCTCTTTTTCTAAGTATGGAATTAGCAAGGTTCAAATTTTTGCTCCTGGGCAAGGAGTGGTTTCTGCACAATCTGGTGGTGGGGATATTGCTCTTAATGGAACGTCAATGGCATCGCCATATGTAATGAACGTGCTACTGAAAGGACATGAGTTAAACAAAAAATTGGATACACAGTCTTTGAAAGAGTTATTACTAAAAACTGTTTACATACCAAAGGGGAATCCATTTCCATGCCAAAGCGGTGGGATCGTCGTTCCAGAGCGTTTCTACCATGCTATTAAAAATGTCTCAAATGATGGGTCATTAATAAGCGCAATTGAAAGCGCACGTAAGACAATAGCAATCGCTGGCGAAGAAAGATCATTAGAAGTTATATCTAAGATGTGGAGAGAGAGAGGCCTGTAATTTTTACAGACTATTCGTTAATAGAACTAATATATTATTTAAAGAATATTAAAGTTTCTTAGAAATAGGCATGTTAGAAAATTTTATTTGACTACTGTAAATACACAAAAGTATTGTCTCCTCAATAATAATTCAAAGGGGGAGATTGATGAAGTATTTACTATCAGTATTCATGTTAGCTCAACTAACTTTTGCCAATGTCAGCGTGACAAAAATTGCTGTTAACGAAAACAATGATCCTTATTTTGAAATTTCAGAAATCCAAGTAAAAGAACTTCCACCGTTAAAAGCAAATCATGAAGCTCTTGATGAACAGAAAGTGGATTTAAAACAAATCGCGATGGTTATTGACGGTATTATCGCAATAGGAAAGAAAATTTGGCCTATTATCGAAGCTGGGAAGCCAGTGGTAGATGTAAATATGGGACAAGGTGTTTCAGTAATTCCATTTAAAAAGGGAGATGATCTTAATGCCACATTTATGGATATGGAAAATTGGTCTGCTCCAGTAGCAAAAAGATACAATGTTACATATAAGAATGGTTTTGGGGCAAAAGTTATATCTTTTGATTACACTGTAATGTTTCAGCACAGTGGTTCTTTTGAAGAGAAAGGAAAGTATCTTACAGGTGTTAATGTTGTTGCTTCGAATATCTCCGTAGCATGGGGATTCGATTTTAAGGCATCTACTGAGCTTGTTCAAATTTCAAACCACGGGAGTAAAGACGATCGTGTAGCAGGTGCAACTTTTAAAGTTAATTACACAGCTGAAACTGTTTTCAAAACTATTCAATCTGCTGACACTTTCCATGTCATGGGTAATGGTCAATTAACAAAGTATTAGTTCATGCTTAAACTAGGCCTACTTTTCGTAGGCCTTTTTATTCTTAACCAAATCATAATAAAACATATACAAGTCAAAAAAATCTTTTAATTTCCATAAGATATCGCGCAAACTTATTTTATAACTTTTACACGTTTAGCCATGCATTGTGGATAAATACACTCAAGTGAAGTATAAGGGGGGCAAATCGATTTTATACACTTAAGGGGTTTGTTGTGCATTTTAAAAAGTTGCCCGCTATTGCTGTTCTAGCTACTAGTTATCTTTGTTCGTTTAATTCGTCTGCAAAAGACTTAGAAAAATTTTATTTTAAGAATTTCTCTTATGAGGAGTATGTTTACTCTGATTCAAAGAAAACTGAAGTTGGAGATACTGTAGAACTTGAATTAGATGTTGCTTACGATTATTCAGAAAACACGAAATTCACCCTTGGTTTTGAAACATATCCAGAAGACAATCGCTTTAATAATAAGACGTCAAAATTTGAATTAGTAGCTTCTCATAAATATGAAAATGTTAAATTTTCAATCGATGGCGAACTTCAAACTAATGAACCAGATAATAATTCTGGTGGCACTAGTATAGGTGCTGATCTTGACTCAGACAAAACTTATATTAAATATAATATGAGTAAATCAGTTGCTCTTACTTACTTTCCATTTAACTTTGATGGTGAAGTCGGTGAAGAATTCAATACTTGGGATGTGACAAGAATTTACTACTTTGAAGGAACTCCTAGTTCTATTAGTGGAACAATTAGTGATGATGAGAAAGTCGCGCAAAAAACAATCCCTGGACTCGTTTTAAGCTATGAGGGTGAAAATGGTTTAGATGTATACGCAGGGATTGGAAAAGCAACATTCTTATATCCTGGTAACGCGAACTTTAATCTTAGTTCAAACCCAAATGCGACGAGATGGGAGAGAAAAGAGACAACTGGGATTAAGGCCGGAATTTCTTATGCGCAAGCAAAAGAGATGAAAGTAGAATTGAAATACGTAACTCAAGATAAGTCTGAACAAACTGGTGCTCTTTTACAGTCTGCTGCTTCTGTTTATGGATTATTTAATATTTTGGATTCATTTCTGTTTGAAGCAGAAGTTACTTACTCAAAAGCTGGAAAAGCACCTTGGAATGTAAATAGATCTAAGAGCTGGTTCGACAAGACTGCTCCTTTTCAACCAATCTATGCTGATAGCACAAATAAACTTCAAGACTGGATTGGGAAGAGTGATACTGCGTATGCAGTAAAACTTGCATATATGCTTGATGATGTAACACCATATGTTTTTTATCGTTATCAAGGTGAACACTTCATCTTTAGAGAAAGAGAGTCTGCACATATCTTAAGAACTGCAGATGACTCTAAGTCACACGGTGGTCTAAGTCGTTTTGGTCTTGGGAGTTACTTTAAAAAAGGTAAGTTCACAATCAATCCTGAGTTTGAAATGTTAAGAGCGAAGAATCCTGTTTTTAGTAGCAGTTCTGACGTTCGTGATGATCGTCTTTTAAGTACATTTAAAAAGAATGATTATCTACTTTATATAAAAGTTGATTACAACTTTGATGGATCTAAATTATTTGCACTTTAATATTGGGGAACCTATGAGGCCACTACTTTTAGTTTTTGTTTTATCACTTTCATCACTATCTTTTGTTTCTTGTTCGAAAGAAGAGAGTGTTGAAGTTACGAATCTTGCTCCTGAGTTTTCTGAGCTACAGAGCATGGCGTTTAATCTTGAAGAGGATGTGGCCAAAGGCAGAATTCTTTCAAACTCTACTGAAGCCGACAGAAATATCATCATCTCAGCCGTGAAAAGATCAAAGACAGCTGTTTTGGCCTTAAATAAAGATTCAACCAATATTAGTTACATTAAAGTTCTTGTTGAATCTGTGCGCGAGTATCAAAGTGCTTCTAAAATTACACGTGATGAAGCGAAGCTTGATAGATACTTTAAAAGAGTCGCCGAGCTAGCATCTAAATATGCCCAAATTGCAGGTCTTGATATTGCTTCTCTTAAATGGAAACAATTTGAGTATTCATTTAGCGATGGAATTGCTCCTTTTGGATCATATGCAGATGCTGCAAACTGGACAACTGACTGGCAACAAGACATGCCCCTTGCTCTTATAAAAGGAACTGGCACTGATGCTTGGTTAATCTCTCCTGAATTTGATCTAACCGATGTTGATAGCATCTCGCTTGAAATCAATCATATGTTTGGAGTTGATAGCAACGCTCGTGAAACAGGGGTTGAGTTTAATAGAGCTAAATTCATTAGAGATGTTTACAATCTTGTCGTTTCTACTGATTACCAAGGTGGTGACCCTTCGAGTGCAAAGTGGACAAAGATTTCAATGGGGAAGCTTCCTACTTCGGTTGATTTTCATAAGGTCAAAAGTGGTGAGATTTCTCTCGATCGTTTTGCTGGAGAAAAAATTACAATTGCATTTCACTATGCTGCCGATTCAAAAAAAGTTGGTCGTCATTACCTAAACTGGAATATTTACGATTTCAAATTATCTGCAAATAAATCTATCGGCCCAGTTGAAAGCCGTCCAAGTTCAATTCTTACTGATAAGGTTCAAGGTAGCCTTGGAAACTTTCAGTCGGTATCAAGCTCTGCAGAGGGCGCCCAGTGGACATATGGTAGTGGTGGAGGAAATGAATTCGCTGTTATTAATAGTAATGGTACAGACTCAACTACATGGCTAATCTCATCGAAGTATGACTTATCCAAAGTTGAGAGTGCGTCACTCGTTATTAGAGAAATTGCAAAAAATATCGACTTAAGAAATGCCAAGATTCTTATTTCTAGTGACTATAGTGGTGGTAATCCTACTGAAGCTTCATGGGAGTCGATCAACCATAAGAGTGCAAAAGACGTTCTTGATGATAGCTGGAATGATTTAACGGCAGGTCCATTTGATCTTAAAGATTATATCGGTAAAGAAATTGTTGTTGCTTTTGAATTTACTCAAAAGGCAAATGATAGATCAACTTGGGAAATTATCTCTCTTGATTTCATTGGAAAGGGAGAGGCAATTTCAAGGACTAAGTTAAGTCTAAGTTATGAGACACCAAAACCTATCGAAGTCGGTGAAACTGTCAAAGAAGTTAACCTCGCTGAAGTATTCGCTGATCTCTCGCAAGTTACAGTTAGTGGTACTCCTGCAGACTTCTTTGTAAACAAAAGAGGTGATTCTCAAAATATTCGTATCTCAGGATATAAGAATAAGAATGATGGTGTAATTCGTTTGATTTCACCAAAGTTTGATCTTTCATCTGTAGATGCAGATTCTATCTTAGTAGAACACTCATTAAACTTTGCAAAAGGTATTGATCCAAAAGAGCTTGTAAAGATTTATGTAAGAGAAGCAGGAAAAGATGAGACATTAACTCAATTATCTTTTGATGACTTTCCACTTGGAAATTCTTTTAATGTTGTGAAATCTGGTCCAGCTGCAATTCCTGCTGAGTTGGGTGGAAGACAAATCGAAGTTGTTTTTGAGTATAAATCATTCGATCCTAACTTTACGACATGGGATATCTATAATCTTCAATTGAAGAAAATGAAATAGGTTTGGTTACTATGAAATATACTATTAGTTTACTTTTTATATCGCTCTTCTTCACTTCTTGCTCAGACAAGGGGTATCGTTTACAAAATGATGAGGTGGCTATCACTGCAAGTGCAAGTATGATGCAGTCTTCAAAAATTGGAAATCTTGTTACGAGTGCGATGAAGGAAACTAATGGGCTCGATATGGTTCTCTTTCCGAGTGAACTTCTTCCTCAAGATATATTTTCTCTTGTTTACCCAGGAATGACAGCAACTGAGATTACTGAGTTTGTTAACGAATTTTCATCTGGAGTTAAAGACCAATTTCGTGTTGGTGTGATGAGTGGTAAAGATATCAAGGCCCTTATTGCAGCTCGTGCAAAAGAAAAATATTACGCTGCTTTTCAGGTTGCGGGAATCAAATATCATATTCATTATGTTGGTGGAATGGCCCGTTTTGAAAACTTTGAGGGAGACGAAGGTGTCCGCCTTGAAGACAAAAGAAAGTACAGAATTGCAGTCAGTGAGTACTTCTATTTTAGTGGGACAACATTCCCAAGTTATAAGTACAAAAATGGCATGAACCGCACCCTTCGCGAAACTGGTGAGACGATCTCAGTAAAAGAATCGCTTACAAAATACCTTAGGAATGTTGAGTTTCTTCCATATCTTGACGAAATAAGAGCTCTTGTAACTACTAAGATCATAGGTGATGTCGGATTTAAAACAATCCCTCAAATCCAAGGAGAAACTCATCTATCTCCTTATTATGGAAACAAAGTAAAGACAACAGGTATAATTACGGCCGTTGCTGCTGCAGACTGGTTTCCTGGTGGAACTGATTTATATATTCAAACTAAAACTCCTGATGCTAATCCAAAAACATCGGAAGCAGTTTTCGTTCATCTCGATAGCGAATCACTTGTTTTAGATATTGGTGATGAGATTGAATTATCAGGTGTGGTTTACGAGGATATGACAACTTCAGGTCTGTCGCTAACTTCCATAAAAGAAGTTTCTTCTTTAAAAATTATTTCAAAGGACAATCTCCTACCGGCCCCTGTCAAACTTGGACATGGGGGACTTGAAATTCCTTCGAAGCACTTTTCTACTTTCATTGGAAACTTAAACGATAAGAAAACTTTAAACCTTGATGATGCCATTGATTTTTATGAGTCGCTAGAGGGAATGAGAATCAATTTCAATTCTCCTCGTGTTGTTGGATTTAGAGGTGGAAATGAAGAGTTTGAGGAGTTAAGTGCTAAAGGGCATCTTACTCTCTACGTTAAAGTTGATGGTGATCAACAACTTGTTAATGAGACTCCAGACGGTGGAGTAATTGTTGATGAAATAAACGATCTTCATAATCCAGATATTTTACAAATCATATCAAGTCACCTTTCGACTGGTATTCCTATCGATTACTACTATCAAGTTGGACAAACTATTGAAGGCCAGATTGAAGGGGTACTTACATATAGTAAAAACCTTTTTGGAGGTGGAGAATTCGCTGTAGTTATCCCTCAGAAACAAAACACTCTAACGACCCTGGTATCTACTGAAGCTCCACGCACACAGATGGTTCCACTTGAAAAAAGACCAATTGCTCCTTTTGATAATGAAGATGATGCTCTAACTGTTGCTACTTATAATGTTGAAAACCTAGCAGGTAATCAACAGCGAAGAATCGATGAGATTGGAAAATCTATTCGCGTAAACCTTAAATGTCCAGATATTGTTAATCTTGTTGAGATACAAGACTTTAATGGAATTGATTTTAAAGGTGGTGCATCGGCGGTAAAGACACTTCAAAAGCTCATAGCAGCAACAGGATGTAGTGGTGTTGATTATGGTTATATTAATATCGATCCAATAGAAAATGGTGAGGGGGGACAACCTGGTGGAAATATCCGTGTTGCCATGATCTATAATAAGAAAAAGCTTGGTTTTAGTGAAAGAAAGATGCCGACTTCAATTTCTGATACATACGTATTAGAGAATGGATCAATTAATTATAATCCTGGTCGTGTTTATGCTAACGATGATGCTTTCGAGCACACAAGAAGAAGTATCGTTGCTGAATTCTCTTATAAAGGAAAAAGATTATATGTAGTTGGTAACCACTTTAACTCCAAACTTGGAGACTCCGATCGAATGGGTGCAGTACAACCCTTTGTCTCTGGATCAGAAACCAAACGTGTAAAGCTTGCAAAGATGATCAATAATTTTGTTCAAAGAATTCAGCACTACGATTCTGAAGCTATCGTTTTTGTTATGGGTGACTTTAATGCTAATCTCAACGAAAACTCAATGAAGGTTCTCGCTGGAGATCATATGACAAACCTTGTTGGCGTGGATGCTCTGGTTGACTTTAATGATCGTTACACAACGAATCATAACGGAACTTCTCAGCCTCTTGATTATATTTTTGCAACCAATAATGTTTTCAAATACGAACTTCAGGTAGCTCCTCTGCATATCAATTCAGACTATATGGGACGATTGTCTGATCATGATCCTGTGGTTGCAAAAATCAAAGTTAAACTGGACCAGTAAATTGGGGATGTCATATCCCCTTTGTAAATTCAATTTTTGAACTAATCAACAATTTGCTTCATTAAAATTAGGTGTTTAGCGTTCTTGTATCCTGGCATGGCCTGCATTAAACATGTCATGATATACCGCTGCCCAAATTTTGACTGTCACTCAACAACCAAAAACAAACATATTTCAAAGGATGGCTTCTTTTTTAGACGGAATGATTCAAGAATGATTCAACGTTTTGTCTGTAAGACCTGTGGGAAAAAATTCTCTCGCGCAACCTCAACGCTTGAGAAGTAATCAGAAAAAAAGAAGGATCAATCGAAGACTTTTTCTTGATCTCGCTACAAATAATACAATGAGATCATGTGCACGAAAGTATAAGGTTAACTACAAAACGATTTATAATCGAATTAATTATTTTGCAATCAAGGCCAGAAAGAATAATAACAAATTTCTCAAAAAGCTAGAGAAGTCAAAAGTTCAAGCAATGCAATTTGATGATTTAATTACAGTCGAGCATACAAAGATGAAGCCTCTTACAATTACAATAGCAGTCGATAGAAAACGCCGGTACATCCTCGCTGCAGAAGTTTCAAGGATTCCCGCCTTTGGTTTACTAGCTGAGAAATCACGAAGAAATATGGATATCGAAAAAGTGAACATGAAAGAGGATTAGAAAATGTATTTGAAAAAATTAAAAATGTTGTTGCTAAAGACGCAAGAATACAATCAGATGAGCATCAAGCTTATCCAAAATTTGTGAGTAAATATTTTCCAGAAGCAGAGTATAGAAGATATAAAGGAGGTAGAGGTTGTATCGCCGGTCAAGGAGAACTTAAGAAACTTCGATTTGATCCTCTTTTTACACTAAACCACACTTGCGCGATGTTTAGATCAAATATAAATCGACTTGCGAGCGAGAAAAAGTTGGTGCACAACAAAGAGAATCGACATGCTTCAAAGGCATGTCGATATTTTTATAAGTTACTTTAATTTGATTTATCTGAAAGGGTCTCTCCCCATTTAACTGGAGCAGTTTAGAACCAGAAAGAGGCCGAAAGATTAGCTCCATAAGCATTATAATCTTCAAGTTCAGTTTTATAATCTACGTTTCTGTACTGTCTCTCCCAGATGAGTCCGTAGTTAAGTTGTGCTCTTTGTGCTATCTTATACTGAAATCCTGGGTTAACTTTGTATGAGTAGTAAGTTGATGTTTTCCCATCGTTGTAGCTACTCTGTCCTTCAATATTTGCATCGTAATTATTTTTATCATGATGTTGTTTTCTAACAAATGCTGCTTCTAGGTTAATCCCTGTTGCCCACTTATCTGAGATTCTATAAAGATATCCAAGTTGAATTAGGTTGTCGTACTGCTTCTTTGATGTGTATTTGTCGTTTGGATGTTTTGAAGTGTAAGCAAATACATATTCAAACCATACTTCATATGATTCAGTGTTTTTGTTATAAGCAATATCAAATGCCCAGTCAGCATCTGGATCAATGTCTCTCCAGTAGTAAAGACCTGCAATTGAATATTGTGTCTCATAGTCTGGAGTGAGATTGAATTGGTACGCAAGACCTCTTTCATTTTTTGAGTTGAATGTCTTCTCTTGAGTGTATTCAATTGTTGACTTACTGTCTTTTAAATATGGCTTAGATTCATCGTCTCTGTCACGTTTAATTGATTGGCTATTACCAAAGAAAGTAATATTTTGGTAGTAACCATTTTTTCTTCTTCCTATCTCTAAGTTTGCAAGATATTTTCTATCCTGATCTCTAAAAGAGTGGTTTGTGTTGATTAAGTAACCACCATCTGTGTACGTGATATCTGAGATACCATAGTGCATTTGGTGGAAACGAATTTTTCCTTTTCCAAAAGTCATTTTGTAGTTTTCGTCGAAACGATACATGACAAGTACTTCTTCCATAAGGTCAGTTGATCCATCGATGTCGAGTTTAATCTTTGAAGAGAAATCTTCGTGATTAAAGTAAACTTTTACATCTGCTGTTCCATAACCGAGACCGATTGAACCGTCTGAACTTTCAACTTTCTCAAGATTTAGTAAATCAAGAGCAACGAAACCTTTGACTTTGAAGTCTGCTCCAAGAGCACACAATGTCATTAATGAGATGAGAATTGATTTTCTTAACATGATTATGCTCCTAGAATTTTGGATTATCTAGTTAAGCATGTATCAGAAAAAACACGTTTCTTAAAGGACTAACTTATTAATCAATGTAGAATCACCTAATATTAGGATCTCGTTAAAATATAATCACTGACTATATTAGGGGGGACGCTAAGATGATAGTTTATTTTAATTTCTTACTGTCTATGAACTGCTCTACTTAAATGGGGATAATTATCTTGAATCTTCAATAACTACATACTGTTAGGTAAGCGTATTTGTCGCAGCAAAAAAAAATCTTAATTAACTATTTAAAATTGCCAAAGACAGCCTAAAATTTATCCCCATTTAAATGGACCAGTTTATTTAGAGATCATGGCACATTTCGTAATACTCGAAATAATTGTACTCATTTACGAAATATCTTTCAGCGCACGGATCACTTGCCATTGAACGGTTTTTCTTATCAACTTGGTAAGAAGAACAAGAAGAAAGGGCCATTAAAATTATTGCTATTGGAATTAATTTTTTCATAGATACCTTCATAAATTGCCGATAGATTTACTCTCATAAACCTATCGGTAAATTACATGCTATCCTTCACAAAAAGAATGGATATCTAAATAATTTAGATGACTTAGACTACTTCTTATCAGAGTCTGACGATGAAGAAGAGTGGCAAGACTTGTCTTTTCTGTCACATGATTTTTTGTCGCAACATTTCTTTGAACCATCTCTCGAACACGATTTACCATCTTTGTGCCCATGGTGATCCTTATGAAACATCCCACAAGAAGTGAAAGAAAGAAGACCTGCTAAAATAAGTACGTTTGAAAATTTCATTTTTTCTCCTCGAAAATACTTCTAATAATATTATAAAGAAAAATGAGAAAAAGTGTATGCCTGTACCTTTGTTCCTTGTGGACTAAATAGGTCTTGTTGTTGCATTTGAGTAATTGTGCCAAGCCCATGCGCCAAATCATCATTTCCGCGTTTTTTATTTATGATATGACCCAAATGTAGAAGTGTGTTCAATGATTGTGCGGGTTCATAACTTGAGCTTAGTACGAGATCTATTTCTTTGAAAGAATCATTATCTAGTAATTTAAAAATATTTGAGATTGATGAATTGTAACTAGGTTTTAATATAAGTGCCTTTATTGAATATCTAAATTTTGAGAAAATTACATCAAAATTATTTTCTATCACTGTTTCATCTAGCGCCAGTTTAAATTCACTTCTTCTATTGAAAGTTTGCCACTCATTTATGTCTAGAAATGGCTCTTCAATATATTCAATCAATGAAGCAGGAATATCTTTTAAAATTTTTTCAAGTTGAGTCACAGAAAGTGACCGGTTCGCATCAAGTCGTAACTTAATGTCAGTATTTGTGAAAGACTTGAGTAGTTCATTCTCCGCAATACTATCTCTTTGACCAATTTTTAACTTCTGCGTTCCTCTCGTTTTGACATTGTCATCAAATTTGGTCTGCAGCGCTGAGACTTCTACAAGAGGAGTGGAATTCAGATTAATATATATTGGTAGCAAGTTTTTGATATCTAAGAATGCTAGAAGCGCTTGTTCGATAGCAAATTGAAAATTGGCATCAAGCTTAAGATCATCAATCAAATTAAAGTATGGTTTTGTTAGATCGAAACACGCAAGATTTCTGAGTTCTAATTCAGTTGGTAACGACTGTTTTTGATCCTTCCAAAATAGAGGAAGTTGGTTCACCTCTCCAAGAATCTGGTACTGGTTAGTGTTGTCGATAAAGAAGAAGTCGAGTTCTTTTGAATAGGTCTCAGTGTAAAGTTGCCCTTTCCAAGGGATTTGGTTTTTGAAATAGTGGGTACGCGTACTACCTTCTTCAATCAGGATTTTCATGGTAGCGTTAGTGTGATCGCGTACACAAGCCCATAAAGAAAGAGATATTTACCTGTGCTTGCTAAGTAATTATTAAATTTCTCGTCTATAAAATCTTTCGCGATTGCTTTCCATGTCTTAAAGAAAAGATACATCGTGAAACTTGTAATGATAACAGTCGATTTCTTCGAGAAGTAGAGAATATCAACGAATGGCACAAATGACGAAAGTAATACGAAGATTAGGACAAGTGCACGGGCCTTCTTTTCCCCTAGAAGAATTGCTAGTGTGATTTTAGTTGTTTTTGAATCACTTTTAATATCTCGAAGGTTGTTAATTGCCATGATCGCGGCACTAATGAGACCTGGAGCACAGCCCATAACTATCGGTGCGTAATGAAATTGATTGGTTTGTAAAAAGTAAGTTCCATAGACAGCTACCGGACCAAAGAAAATAAATGCCAGAATTTCGCCAAGTCCATAGTAGGCGAGAGGTAGTGGACCACCTGTGTAAATGAAAGCGAAAAGAATAGAACTAAGTCCAATGGCAATGATTGTTGGTCCTCCAACACACATAAGATAGATGCCAATGATGAAGGAAATTAGTAGTGTAGTAATAAACGATTTCTTTACAGTTTCTTTACTCAGCCCACCTGTCGCAGTTTCTCTTGTAGGGCCTATTCTGTCTTCTCCATCGATTCCTCTCACGCCATCGTAATAGTCATTGATGAGATTTGTGGAAACTTGTAAAAACATTGCGCACAGAAGTGTTAAGATGGCGACAAGAGTATTAATTTCTCCAATGTGCGAATAGGCTATTGCAAGTCCCATTGCTACAGGCCCGATTGAGGCTGGTAAGGTTTTTGGTCGAGATGCACTTAATAGTTTTTTTATCATTACATTTTTACCGTTTTAAGTTTGTCGTATACGGCCTTATTTATCTCTTCGTTTAGCTCAACTTCGATAAAGTTAATTTTGTTCTGTTTTAAGGCCTTTGAATAAATCGCGTTGAATTCAATTTTCTTTTGAACTTTTGTATATTCAATATAGTCAAAAGCTCTTAGAAGATCAGTGAAATTATTAGTGTGAGGGGTTGTTAGTAGGTGGAGAAAGTCACGCTCTTTTGCCACTGGCAGAAGTTCAAAAATTCCACCACCCTTATTGTTGACGATAATAATCGTAATATTCTTATCTTTCATTTCCTTAAGCATATAAAGAGAATTCAGATCATGCATGAATGAGATATCGCCAAGCACGAGAACTTTTGCTTTGTCGTCAGCATCACATAGGCCGCATAAAGTTGCATTAAAACCTTCTATACCACTAACCCCGCGATTACTAAAAACAGTAATTGGATAATGCGAGTCTGCCGAAATGTAGAGATCAAATGACCTGATAGCAGTTGAATTTCCAATAAGTAGATCAATTTCGACATCAGTTTTCTCAACGATATTCTTTGAGAGGTATGGAAATGATATTTCATTTTCTTCGATGATATCTCTCTTGGCATTAGTGAAGGTTTTCCAGTTGATGACTGGGGAACTGTTTAGTCCAAGATTTTTGACTTCGGCCAGAAATGATAATGGATTGCAAATTACTTTAATATTATTTGAAAAACCAGGGTCATGATCTTCGTCAAAATCAGTAACGTGGATGATTTTGATTTGTGGATTTAGTTCCTGGTAGCGGTAGTAATGTTTACTAACTAGACGCCCACCGATATGAATAATAAGATCTGGCTTACTTCTTTGGTAGGCCTCAAATACTTCACTGTGATCAAATGAAGGATTGAGATTATCTTCGAGATTGAAGTGATACTTAATCCCACTAGTGACATCAATATACTTTGGAATGTCGATCTCTTTAAGGGCTTTAATATAATCTTGGCCATTTGCTTGCTTATCAAATTTACCAAAAACAAGAAGCGGTGAGGTTGCCGATTTTAATAGGTCTTCAAGTTCGGCATTAAGTTTGAAGTTATTAAAGAAGTACGTTTTATTCTTGGAAAGTGAGTTATGAAATGTTTCTTTTGCACTTTCAAGATAAGATTCGCTTATTAATTCAGGAGTCGCATCAATTGGTTCCCTAAAAGGGAGGTTGATGTGAACAGGGCGTTGGTGGGCCTTTGCTCTACCAATTGCCGTTGCGATAAGTGTGCGAAGACGTTTTGGAGTTAATGCCTCAGATGGAGCTTCTAGTGCTAGTGTGTAGCAACAAAACTCTTTAAAAATATCGATTTGATTAATTGTTTGGTTCGCATCTATTTTGACTAATTCAATCGGTCTATCGGCCGTTATGATAATTAATGGGAGGTTTGAACGGTAGGCCTCAATTACAGCGGGTAAAAAGTTTGCCATCGCAGTACCAGAAGTACATGTGAGAGCGACAGGGTTCTGTTCCTTTTTTGCTTTTCCTAGCGCCCTAAAAGAAAGTGCACGCTCATCTATAAAGCTATATGGCGTAATACTCTCATTATAAAATGATGCTGCAAGTATAGGTGCATTTCGCATTCCTGGGGCACAGTAAAAATCTCTGACGTCATTCTTTGCGAACTCGTCAACGATCATCGATGCCCAAAGGCGAGAGATGTTTTCATTTAGTATATTACTCATTTATTTATTCTCAAAAATTTTTGAAAGTTTTGCATTTTTACAGCAGTCTCATTCCACTCGTTAAGAGCGAGGGATTCTTTAACAACTCCGCATCCTCCATAAATTGCGATTTCGTTAGAGTTGACTCTTGCGCATCTAATTGCCACACACATATCTGACTCATTCTTAGAGAAATATCCCATTGGCGCAGCATAGAAACCACGAGTTTCAGTTTCATTTTCTAAGATGAAGTCCATTGCACTTTTCTTTGGAAGTCCGCCAACTGCTGGTGTTGGATGTAATGAAGTCAAAAGTGAGATATCTTCTCCTTTTTCAACGTTTGCAGAAATTGTGGTATGAATATGCTGTACGAATTTTAACTTTAATATTGTTTCAATACCTGACTTTTGTAAGTTAGATAGTTTGTCGCCATGGTTTGTCTCTAGAAGATTAGTAATGTAATTTGTTACAAAGCGATGCTCTGATAATTCTTTCGGGTCGTTTAATAACTTTGTGGCAAGTGCTTCATCTTCTTCAGTGGTGATTCCTCGTGCAATTGTTCCAGCAAGGGAATCAATTGTTAGTAGACCATCATTAGTTCTAAAGAGACATTCTGGAGTAACTGACATGAATGCCTTGCTCTTTTCATACTTAAAGTAGAGTAGATAGCTTGGGCTGTTTTGATCTTTTACAAGCTTAGTGAACTCTTCTTCACTGTTGATATCGTTAGAGAAAGTGACAACCTCTTGACGATGAAGAACAACCTTATCAAAGATTTTTTCTTCAAATGCGAAGTGTGCCTTTGCAATCATCGCAGACCACTCTTCTTGATTCGGTGTCAGTCTACTTGATAGAATGAAATTATCCTCGTCTCTATCATTACTAGTGCTTAGAAGCTCAAGTAATTCGATTGTTATGGCCGAGAGGTTTTCATTTGTTCGAAGATTTATCTTAATTTCATTTTCTTCAAATATAATTCGTGGGATAAA
The DNA here is from genome assembly GCF_000447795.1 of Bacteriovorax sp. Seq25_V. Classification (NCBI taxonomy): domain Bacteria; kingdom Pseudomonadati; phylum Bdellovibrionota; class Bacteriovoracia; order Bacteriovoracales; family Bacteriovoracaceae; genus Bacteriovorax; species Bacteriovorax sp. Seq25_V. The sequence continues at coordinate 120,169 of NZ_AUNI01000019.1, forward strand.
GTAGAGCATCTCTTCGAGCCCTTCCCATTTATCTTCTTTGGATGAAGTAAGTTCTTTCTTGTTAAATCTCTCGCCCCCTAAAATCTTGATGAAATCATGTTCTTTAAGAATATTTGAGATTACTTTTTTATCTGTGTGGGATGTAAATGTGCTGAGACTTCCAAGTGCAAAAAGCTCCTTTGATGGCTCAGCTTTGGTTTTAAAATAGAATTTGAAATCAGCGCTAAAGTATGTGATCAAACTTGAAAGCTTGGTCGTTTCTGTCTTAAGAATTATTTGTGAAAATTCTCTGCCCTTGGTGATGTTTTGTTCACCTTGTTTCAGTGCTTTTAAAAGGTCTGTGCTAAGGGATGAGAGTTTAATCACTTTCTATTTATCTCCAATGTACAGAGTTGCAATTCCAAAAGTTAGTTCTTTATAATGTACATTTTTAAAACCAGCATTCTTCATAAGCTGTGCGAAGTCATCTCCATACGGGAAGTCCTCGACTGTTTGATTTAAGTAGCTGTACGCATCTTTGTGTTTTGAAATTAGATTTCCTACAAATGGTAGCAGGTACCTAAAGTAGAAGAAGTAAATTGCTCTAAAGAAAAAATTCTTTGGAATAGAAAATTCAAGAACCATCGAACGGCCATTTTCTTTTAATACTCTATGCATATTTACCAGTGATCGCTGTGGGTCTGGAAAGTTTCTAATTCCAAAACTTACTGTTGTTACATCAAAAATTTCATCAGCAGTTGGAATTTCAACACCATCGCCAATTTGCATTGATGCTTTATTATCAAGTTTTTGATTTTTAATTTTAACGAGTCCTAAGTCAACCATGCCTTTTGACATATCAAGACCTGTCACTTTCTCAACATTCTTTGCTTTTGCTAATGCGATAGTTAAATCCCCTGTTCCGCAAGCAAGGTCAAGACAATTGAGATTTTCTCTTTTTGGAAGATTTGCGATTGCTACTTTTCTCCAATATATATCAATACCAAATGAAAGAATGTGGTTCAAAAGATCATATGTTCCTGCGATTTTATCAAAAATTTTGTATGACTCTGTCTTTCTTTCCGACAATTGATTCGACACGATAATTTCCTTTTTTTGCTTATTTTCTATTATTCGCACATTATACCTGGCGCCATAAATGTGCAAGAGTCCTTTTATATTTAACAAGTTAGACAATTATTTTCTCTGGGTAATTACTTGTTTACGAAATATTTCAAAAGTGTTAAAACTAGCTGAAATAATTGGAGTTTTTTTAGTAATGGCATCTTTTTTTGAATCAGTACCACAGAGTGTATTAGATAAAATAGATTCACTTGAGTTGAAAGTAGAGGGGACGAACTGTCTTCAGGCTATTTCATCTCTACTTGAAAAAACAGTCCTCTCTGGTGGTAAGAGACTGCGCCCAATGCTGACTTTCATGATGGGAGAGCTATTCTTTCTCGAGTCTGAAGGTGTGGTTGAGTGTGCTAAGGCCATTGAAATGGTTCATGGAGCCAGCCTTGCTCATGATGATGTTGTTGATAATGCAACTCAAAGAAGAGGTGAGCCTTCAATTAATATTGTTGCTTCAAATAAGTCAGCGGTTCTTGCTGGCGATTATCTTCTTGCTGATGTTATTCACCGGTTGGCGCATCTTGGTGATATTGAAGTCATTCGTCAGATGTCTGATGTTATAAAAGAGCTCGCTCTCGGTGAGTGGATCCAGTCTGATGCGATTGAGGAGAGAAGTTACTCTCGAGAATTAATCGAAAAAATTGCACAACATAAAACAGCTTCAGTTATGAGCTTTTGTACTTGGGCCCCTGCTCATATAAGTAAAGCTCCTGCTGAAATAGTTGCCAGTGCTCACGAATTTGGTCGTCGTCTAGGTCTTGCTTTTCAGTTGATGGATGACACTCTTGACTATAGTGATAATTCTCAAAAAGATGTTCTTTTGGATGTCAAAAATAATATTGTTAACTCTGTTGTACTTGAATGGCTTGAGTTAAACCCTGAAGCATTTGCAAAGTATCGTGAAGGTACTGATCTTATCGACCTTTGGAATGAGAGTCACCTCGAAGCAGCTGTTGAAACAGTTAAGTCTCGCGCCCTTTCTCATATGGATGTGGCCAGGGATTGTTTATCAAAAATTGCTGCTTATCATGAATCTCAAGGACAAAGCAAAGAGGTGATTGATCAAAGACTAGCACCTCTTAACTTTATTATTGATTTTATTATCACTCGCGATATTTAAATCTTAAAAACTGCCCAAATAGGGAAGTGATCACTAGCGCGCTTAAGTTCAATACTCTTTTCACTAATACAAGCACTTTCATCTAATTTTTCTTTTCTCGGCTTAAATTCTCTAGGAATATCTTTTGCTTTGATACATACACCACTTGTTTCATCTGGATAGTAAATCCCTGCATCAATTACTTTTAAGTTCTGATAAACCATATAATCTAGTGTCAGCTTTAAACGATCTTTGCCGAAGTGTTGTTGCTCATGTGTGTGGCCTGGCTTATCAATCCATAGATTCGTGTTCTTAAACAATCTTCTCAGCACAATAGAGCCTGGATGATTATCTTCAATTGAAGCATTCCAGTCACCTGTTGCAATATAAATAGCATCTTTAGGCAGTGGCCTGATATGTTGAAATTTCTTTGGAAGATTGACAGGAATGTCAGTTCCACCAGTTAAGTACCACTCTAAAAATCTTAACTGGTCGCGATTCCTTTCATAATTTGGAGATTTGCGATTTCCAAAATGATATGAAGGAACTGTGTGCAGTGAGATAAAGTGAACTTCTTTATCATTGACCTCTATAACGATATCACTAAAACCTTTATCAAATAATTGAATGTTTTTTGGGAGCTTCTCTCCATTGTCTCTTCTAAACTTTGAAAGTTTAATGTCTTTATTAAAGTCTCGCCAGCGAAGATCTGTGATAATTAGCTCTTCTTTGATAGGATAACTAGAAAGCACGGCACTTGAATACTGCCCAGGGTAAAGACCAAAGTTGTCTTGGTCGGCCTTTCCTCGTGTTTGTCTTGTTAGTTGAGTCTCGTACGAACCTTTTGTTTTTCGTGCATTTTTTCCAGTGTTAGCTTCGTAGAAACTAATCGCATGTTCCATTGGATCTTTGCCAAGAAGTTGTAAGAACGTTTGTGCATTTTGTCCTGTCGTGCGGTAGCGATAGTTAGGAACGTACATTTTATCAAATTGGATTTCATTGATATTTAAAATATTAAACTCTAGTGAATTTAAAATACTCTCTACTGCTTTAAATTGGGCGTTGTCTTTGTCGACCTTCTTTGTTTCTAGTTCTTTGATATTCCAATGAACAACTTTGAAAGTATTATCTTTGCTTAAAAATAGAGAACAGCTCGAAAGAGTTAAAGTGATAAAGAGTAGTTTTAATAATTTCATCTTTTATTTCCTGCCTTACAAAAATTGATTCCGAAAGTAAGGTCTGAGAGTGCCATGAAGCATCTTTCATTGCCGTGGAATGTTTGCCTTGGAAATTTTCTTAGGCTTGAATTTTTATAGAGAGACTTATCTTTTGAGGAAGGACGTGGCCCCTCGGCTTTTTTGATGTTTATTTCGACAAGGCATTCCTTATAGACTTTTCCCGAAAGAATTCGACTTGTCTCCACGTAGAGAGAATCGGCCATGTAATTGATCGTTTCCTTCATTGATACTTCTTTGACAAATTTATACCCTCTCTGTGAGAGCTTAGATTTCAAGAGTGTTGTTTCTTTTTTATTTAACTGATTGTCGACGAGGTAGAACTCGCAAGTAGGGTGTGAAAATGACTCCACACCCATGGCATATGAACTATAAATCAAGAAAAGTGATATAATCTTTTTCACAAGCTTCCTCTACTTCTTTTACTTCTTTTGGAATCATTGAAGATAGGTTCTCATGACCTTTGTCTGTAATCAAGATATTATCCTCAATTCTGATTCCAATTCCTTGTAAATGAGAAGGAATTTCGCCATCACCTTTTGGAAAGTAAAGTCCTGGCTCCACTGTAAAGATAACTCCTGGCTCAAATTTCATTGGATTTCCAGTGCCATCCATATATGGATTTTGATCGTGTACATCAAGTCCTAGCCAGTGTCCCGTACCGTGTGGGAAGAATTTTCTAAAAGTACCTTTTTCAAGGTTCTCTTCAACACTTCCTTTAAGAGCTCCAAGGTCGATGAGCCCCTGAGTGAGTACATTACAAACAGACTGATGTAGTTCTGGAGCTGTTCTTCCTGGCCAGGCATGACTGATTGCAGTTTTTTGCGACTCAAGTACGATTTCGTAAACGTCTTTTTGAACATCTGTGAATTTTCCATTAACTGGGAAAGTTCTTGTGATATCCGTTGCATAGTAGTTTAACTGGCTTCCTGCATCGATAAGAAAGAGATCGCCATCTTTCAGTTCTTGGTTATTTTCAATATAGTGAAGAATATTTGCGTTATTTCCACCCGCTACAATATTGTCGTAGGCGTTTCCTTGGCTATCACCTTTTTCAAAGATAAATTGAATTAGAGCTGCAACTTCTTTTTCGTTTCTTCCTGGTCTAGTGAAGGCCATGGCCGCACGGTGTGCTTTGTCTGTTGCGATCATTGCTTTTTTCATCGTAAGAATTTCGTTAGCATCTTTTGTGTAACGTAATCTTTCAACGATTGCTCCAAGATTTTTAATTTCGCTTGGAGGTAGCTCAGTACTTTTTCTCTTCTTATTAAATAGATCACCTGAAATTCTTTGCGCAAGATCAAAGATATCTCTTCTCTCGTGGAAGTGCATATAAAGATTTCTGTGACCTAGAAGTAGGTGAGGGATTTCTTTTTCAAAGTCTTTGATGTCAAAGGCCTGGTCTGCATCCATAAGGTCTTGTGCTTTTTCAAGTCCAAGTCTTTTGCCTGCCCACATCTCTTCAAAAGCATCATTTTTTCTAATGAAGATATATGTTTTATTTTCTCCACCTTTTTGAGTCATAACAAGAATTGAATCTGGCTCATTAATTCCAGTAAGGTATTTGAAATTTGAATTTTGTCTAAATGGATATTCCGTATCGTTACTTCTCGTTACGAATTTTGCAGAACCAAGGATCGCAATCCCATCTTCCATCATGTTGAAGACTTTCTCACGTCTTGCTTTAAAATCTGTATTTTGCATATAGTTTCCTTTATTTTTTTCGTAAATTTTAACAAAAATTTAGTAGAAGATATATCAAAATTTCCTTAGACACTCGTTGTCGTATCAGTTATTTTGTTTAGATGTGGAAAACTATATTATTTTCATCTCTTTTATCTAACTTCAGCTATGGGAGTGCTGGCAGAATCAAGTTTATCTATGACAATTATTGTCCGTGGTCATGTTTAGTTAAAGATGGAGATCAGCATTCGGGATTTGCTGTTGATCTGGTAAAAATGATTTATGCTGGAGATTGGCAGATTGACTTTAGTTCTTCATCATTTCAAAGAGCGATTAAAGAAGTTGAGTCAGGGCGTAGTGATATTATCCCAGCTGTCTATAAGAATAATGATCGTAATTTAATTTACTCTTTACCTATCAGTACTACAAATATTTCAGTTGCAATTAAGTCAGACAATATAAGGAAGCTTGACTTTTCAAAGGGGCTCCATCCTCTAAAGGTCGGGGTAGCAAAGGGCTTTGTATACTCTAAAGCTATTGCGGACTATCAGAAAAGATATCCTGATTTAACTTCCGTTGTCTCAACTACCTCAGCAGTTGGACAACTTCTAAAGATGATTGATGCTGGACGTATCGATTTAATGACAGATAACCATGAAGTTTTGGTATTTTGGAGAGATTACTACAAATTAAAAGGAATAGAGATAGCCACAGCACCTAGTTACTTATCTTATCAGAAGGAAATATTTCTGGCGTTCACAAGTAGTGATAAGGGGCGAAAGTTGAGAGATAGGTTTAATGAGAAACTATTGAAAATGAAGGAAAATGGTGAGTTACAAAAATTAAAAGATCGTTATTCAATAAGATAAAAAAAGGCCTACTTTCGTAGGCCTTAATTATTTAGAATCCGTGGATTATAAAATCATCATCTCTATCATTTGGTGTTTCTCTTGCAACACAAGCGTCTGAACTTCTTGAGTTTCTTACCGCTCTCGCACACATTGTCGCTGCTTCTTGGCAAGCTTGTCTCTTAAGGTCTTCTGATCTTCTACCTGTTGCAGATCCAGTGTGTACTCTTACAACACGACCCATTCTTCTATCTACTTGTTCTACACGACAAGTTTTTGTTACTAGGTCTCTGTCATGTCCACCTCGTCTTGACATTGCACAGTATGCTCTTGGCATTCTTCCGTTTCTTTGTTGATCACGTAGTTCTCTCTCACACTGTCTTCTTGCATCATCACATGAATCGTACCCTCTTCCTCTGAAAACTTGAACAACGTTACCGTTTGCTCTTGTTAGTTCATACTCACAAGTTCTTGGTGTTGGTCTTGGTGGGTAAGGGTTTGGATTAGAAAATCTATCTACTTCACAGAATGCACCGTAGAAGTTCCTATCGTATTCAAGTCTTACTTTTTCATAGTTACATGATCTAAGGGCCTCTCGGCATGCTTCTTGTTGGTTATATCCAAACTCTGAGAAGCTTCTTAGGTATCCACCAAATCTATCTTTTAAAGTCGCTGAACAATAGTCTGCGCTTGCACTTAGTGATAAAAAAAGAACTACTAATGTTAATAAACCTTTCATAAAAAACTCCCTCCCAGAATGTATTTTTATTTCTTAATTCAGTTTTAAAAAACTCTCTTTAATTGTTCAATTTAGTTTTTTTTTATTGTTGAAAAAAACCATGAATGTAAGCTTTTGTAGGAAAACTTACACTTTGAGTGTGTAATACCTACATATCTCGTGGTTTTTGGTAACAATTTGCCCCTTAAATAAGATGATTTTTATAAGCTTTGGCCGGTTTTCTATATGCCGATAGGGGAGATATGAATGGACCTTACGAAATCCCCATTGATTATGAACTTCTCTACAATATTGCCAAATCTCGCGAGTTTGAAAACTTTACGGTCGATGGAAGTGGTGTTGTCTATCGTGGGATCGTGCCACAGATTGTGACACCTATTTCTAATTATGATGATTTTAAACTTATCAATGAGTCTTTTAAATATAACGGACTTATTCAAAGAGAATGTCTAATCGTCAAAGTGATTTGCGAAACGGGAGATCTCTTTTCGTCAAATATTATAACAGGCAAGAAGCGTTCTGTTTCAAGTTATGAAGAAATCAAAGCACTCATTGATAAACTAAGTCTTGAGGCAAAGCGAGTGGGTCACACGGTGACTGATGTGGAGCTTATTCATACTCACTTAACAAAGCAGTTTGTTCTTATTTCTGCTGATGATCATATTGACAAGATTTCTATTAATCCACTTTCTGATAGTGATATTGATTTGGTGATGAAGCTGAAGCAGTATATAAAGGCCCGCATTTCTATACGGGCCCTAACTAAAGATGGAATTTGTTTTACAGCAGTTGCTTAAGAGAGAAGGTTTAAAACTCTTTCTTTTCCAATTGTTCTAATGAATCCAGCAAGCTTAGGTCCCTTCTCGCGAGAGATAAGAAGTTGATATATTGGAGAGAACACATCTGCCGGGTTTAGCTCTAGAGAGTGCATAATTTCATACATCTTCTCATGAAGAGCTGTATCGCTATCAATTGAATCCCAGTTTGCACTTAGGTAATCGTTTAGTTTGGCAATATAGTTTTTTGCATCATCAGAAATCTCAATTGAAGGTTTTTCTTTGTTGATAGCAAATTTAAAATCCTCTGGCGCATTATTTTCAAGCCAGTAAAGAGCACATTCAGATCTCTCTTTGAATCTTCTTTCATCACGGTCATTTTTAATTTCACTCGCGTAAGCCTCACGCGCTTTAGATATATCACCGTCGTTAATTTGAAGAACATTACAAAGATGTCTAAATGATGGTTGAATTGGACATGTCGCAGGCATCTCACCAATTTGAGAAAGCTCAAGAACTCTCTTGGCCATGGCAACTTTCTTTTCATTACCTTCTTCAACACCAAAAGCTAGTCTCTCTTGGCGATCGTAGTCTTCATATGTTTTTAAAACATCAAGATCAAAGGATACTGCGAAGTCTACGTTTGTCTTATAGCTTGCAAAAATCCAACGAATCATTTCTGGTTCGTATACTTTTAAAACATCGTTTACCGTTACAAGGTTACCTTTTGATGAAGACATTTTCCCACCAAGACCTTTAATTGAAACGAAATCATATTGGAGATAAACAGGAGTTTTCCAATCAAAGATTTTTACGATTTCTTTTGCTGTCGTGTATGACCCACCTTGTGAAGAGTGATCCTTTCCACCTGGTTCAAAATCTACTTTTTCAAATGCCCATCTCATTGGCCAGTCAACACGCCATGGAAGTTTCACAAGACTTGTTGTCTCAAGATCAATTTCTCCCTCGTAACCAGTTGGGTTATGACGATACTTGATCATCTTTTCTCCATCCCAAGAAAGAATTGTCGTTTCATCAGTCTTATTTTTTTCGCAGTAAACAGAGATTGGGTAGTACTCATCCCCGTATGGAGTTGAGCGGTACTGATTAAGAATGTCTCTAATCTTGTCTCTGCTGTTTAGTGCGTGCTTGATTTGCGCTTTGTAATCACCTGCGCGATATTTTTTTGCTTGATAGATTGGCTCAACTTGCACGCCAACTTTAGCCAGCTGTGATTCAAAGCTGTGCTCATGGTGAGCAGCATAACTTTCATGCTCTTCGTATGGATCTGGTGTATCAACGATTGGTTGAAACATATATTTTTTTAGTTCATCTTGTTTTGGAAGGTTTGCCGGAACTTTTCTAAATGTATCGTAATCATCCCATGAGAAAATGAATCTCACTTTCTTTCCACGAGCTCTTAAACCTCTCGCTACAAGATCAGTTGTAATAACTTCGCGGAAGTTTCCAAAGTGTACAGTTCCTGATGGAGTGATTCCACTTGCTACAACATACTCATCTTTATCACCAATCTGCTTGATGATTCTGTCTGCTGTCATATCGGCCCAGTGGATAAGATTTGTTTGATTGTTATTTGACATTTTGCATTACTCCATAACGACATAATTTGGGATATTTAGGAGCAAATAGTAGCAAAAGTTTTTCCCATGGTATAGGGCCTGACTTGACATTGATGATAAAAAAAACGAATTTATGACTGTGTTTTAAAACTTCGGAGAAAAACCATGTTAGTTTCAGCAATCATCAAAGCTTTTCTGTTCTACTTTCTTTATCGCACGATTAAGAAATTACTAGCTTATTCTGAAACTTCTAAGGCCGCTGAAGGAGCACGCTATGAGTATTACCAAAAACAACAGGCCCAGAAAAAATCACAACAATCAGGTGATGTGATTGACGCCGAATTCAAAGTTATAAAATAGCTTTACAGTCAAGCGTTCGCCATAGTACAAAACGCCTCACATCTGAGGTTATATGTTCTTTAAATACATTTCTTTTATATTATTTTCTCTTGTCACAATTACTAATTCTTTGGCCACTCCAATGGCATGCCTACATGATTGTCATGTCTTCACCATCGGCGAAAAAGAAAGTTCAATTGTTTTGTCTGCAAATGAATTTCGTGTCATGGCCCTAGGCCCGCTTGGAGAAAGACAGTTATGCATGGCCAAGAAAGAAGTCTCAGGCGATTTCATTGTAATTGAAATCAGTGATATCCTCTCTAGTGAAACCACAATCTCTGCACGTGTTGGCTCAAAGCTAATTGCAGCTTCAAGCTTCAGCGGCGACATGGGAACACTTTCAGTTTATTCAAAAAATATTCGCATCACTTGCCAGCGTCGTTAAGTAACGCAAGGCGCAGTGACCCTAAACCACTTGGGCCTTATCCTAAATAGAGACAAATTTTATTTCTATGGATGGAGATTCTCATGACTAAGTTTCTAAAACTTATTCCACTAATTGTTCTATTTGCTTCTTGTGACCTTAAAGCCCCTGAAAAAAAATCTGATGATACTGAAGTTAGCGGGAACGAAGCTCTGAAAATTTCTGATAATCGTGTTTTAAATGATACTGAAATCTCGTACGCAAAGAAGATTTGCCAGGCCCTTGAAAATAAGACTGAATTTTTCAATCGTTTAGTAGGAGAATCTCGTCGTTATACTTTTATGAGACGTTCAAGTGATTGTGGAAGTACTGAGCGTAGACTCTCAGACCACAGCGTCTCTATAACTGCACCTGCGCGCTATGGTGACCCCTTAAATTTTGAGCCTGTCGGAAATAAAATTCCTAACTTCACTTACTCTGTTTATACGCATGAAGATAGTTCAATCAAGGAAACTTGTGATCAGCTACTATCGGGCTCGACAGATATTCCAAAACTTATTCAACCCCTAGGCAATGATTATATCAAGTATCGCTTCTATGCCAATGACACTTTTGAGTACTTCATTTATTTAAAGAATGGAGATAAGTGGTACGCGAAGAGATTTGAGAGTATCAAGGTCATCCATTCCAATACTTCAGATAATAACGGGATTGTCTCACAACGTATTTTTGGTGGTTACTGCCCTAATGGCAAGCAGTCATACACTCTTCAACAACTCCTTTAAAGTGATCCCTTTGAATGGTGTTACTAGCAGCTGAGCCCCTTAACTAGAGGGGGCTTAAGACAATCTATTGCGTAGTGCCGTCAATGCTATCTGTACGGAGTTGTCTAACTAGCTTAAATTAAATAGATATTGTAAATTTCCCAACACCATTGAACTGGAGCAGTTTGTAGATTTTATTTAGTGCAATATAAACATTTGACTTTGATTTCAGGCTGATTATATAAATATATTATGAAGAAATTAATTTTACTCTTTATCGCATCTATGAGGGCCCATTCGGCTCAAGTCTGTGTTCCAGCTCCAAGTGAGGCAACTTGTCTCGTACTTGGTGGTACTTACGATGCTTCGACTAGAATCTGTTGCATTAAAGCGAAGTAGTTCACTTTTTTGCTGTCATCGATAAACCATTGCTATTATTGACTGATTAAGGAAAGTAACCTGAATTAAGTAATCTTATACGTATGCTATAAAAAAATATGTCATAATTGATTTTATGAAATTTTTTATATTCACTCTAACATTAATGCTGGGAACTGCCTTATCGACTTCTGCTTTTGAGGGAAGTTTTGAAGAACCACGTCTTAAAAGCAATATCGTAGGAATTTATGAGGGGAGTGCTCTGCTTTGCACCGGTGTGATTCTCGACAATGATACGATTATCACTGCTAAGCATTGTCTTTCCTCTATAAAGTCGACAAAACGTCTGATGCGTCTGACTCTAAAGGGTCAACCTGGGGCCCGTGCGCTAGAGGTTTTTGAACATGGTCGTCTAGACATCGCGCTATTAAAAACTTCGACATTGAGTGTTCAAAGACCATACTCTGGAGTTTATACTTCTCCGCTAAAAAGTGGGGAGGATATCGTTATCGGTGGAATCGGGGATAACGGTGAGGTTGTCTTTGGTCACAGTCGCGTGAGGGCGTCAGTGGGATCCTTAAGTGAAATTGAAGAAGGCCCTCTATATCTTTGTCATGGTGATAGTGGTGCAGCGATTTTTGTTAAGCAAAATGATAATTATTTGCTCGCTGGGATCGTCTTACGCGGTGAAGAAGGCTGTTATGGGAAAGGGACATTTCTCAATTTAAAAGAAGTCTTTTAAACTGATCCATTTAAATGGGGATAGGACTCTAAATTACTCAATGATTAAGTCGCGATAGACAAAGTTATTTCTGGCGGTTCGAATAATATGACAGTAAATATCTAATATAGCAGGGAAACTTTCAAAATTATCCCCATTTAAATGGAGCAGTTTAGGAGTTTTTATTGGACGCATAGCTCGCCTTTTTGTATTATCCCGCCCATGCATAAAGATCAAAAAGATTACCAATTAGACTCATATGATTATGATCTTCCAGAGCACTTAATTGCCTCAAGGCCAGTGGAAGGGCGTCATCATTCAAAGTTACTCGTTTACAATGTGAGTAAGAATGAAGTGTCACATCACCAGTTTCATGAAATTGTCGATCTTTTACCGGAGGATTCAACGCTTGTTCTCAATCAGAGTAAGGTTTTTCCATGCCGTCTGATGGGAAACAAAGTCACTGGTGGTCAGGTCGAGGTTTTCTTTTTGACGATTAGACCAAGTGATAAAGGATGTCTTCACTGCCTCATTAAGGCGCGTGGAAAGAAGAAGCTTGGGGATCGTTTTCTTTTCGACGATGGACTAGAGATTACAATTGCAGAAATTATAAATGGAACTTTTCACGTAACTGTAAATGTCGATGATATTGAAAACTATCTTAATACACATGCGACGATTCCAATTCCTCCTTATATTCGTGACGGGGTGGCCGACGAGAGAGATAAAGAAGATTATCAGACTGTCTATGCTAAGGAAGTTGGGAGTGTGGCGGCACCGACGGCGGGTCTACATTTCACAGACGAGATTTTTGATAAGCTGGCAAAGCGTGGAATTGAGAGAAGCTTTGTAACCTTGCATGTGGGGATGGGGACATTTGCTCCTGTTAAGACAAATGATATTCGTGAGCATGAGATGCATAGTGAGTCTTATCATATTGATTCAGCGAATTTTGAAAAAATTAAAAGTGCCAATAAGAGATTTGCTGTTGGAACGACCAGTCTTCGTGTGCTTGAGAGCGTTTGGCAGCGCGATGATTTTGAAACAAATAAAACTTATGAAACAAATATCTTTTTACATCCAGGAAAGAATGTTCAAAGTATTGATGGGATGATCACTAATTTTCACTTACCAAAGTCGACACTTTTAATGTTAATTAGTTCATTGATGGGAAGAGAGAAGGCCTTAGAGCTTTATCGAATTGCAGTTGAAAAGGAATATCGTTTTTTCTCTTATGGAGATGCGATGTTAATTATAAGGTAAATAAATGATTGAACACAAAATGATTAAGGTTGAAAAAGTTGATGGGAAGGCACGTGCGTGTACGATCACAACTGCTCATGGAGAAATTCAAACACCAATTTTTATGCCGGTTGGAACTCGTGCAACTGTTAAGTGCATGTGGCAAGACCAGCTAGAAGAAATTGGCGCGCAAATTATTCTAGGAAACACATATCACTTATACCTCAGACCTGGACATGAGCTGATTGAAAAAGTTGGTGGTGGCCTTCATGGTTTTATGAATTGGAAAAAGCCGATTCTTACTGACTCTGGTGGCTATCAAGTATTTTCTTTGTCAGACATTAATAAAGTAACTGAAGATGGTGTAATTTTTAGCTCTCATCTTGATGGGTCTAAGCATTTAATTGGGCCAGAAAAAAGTATGGAGATACAAAGAGCGCTTGGTCCAGATATTGTGATGGCCTTTGATGAGTGTCCGGCCCTGCCGGCGACAAAGGAAAAGCTTCGAGAGTCGATGGAGTTAACGCTTCGTTGGGCGAAGAGATGTAAAGATTATGAACTTAAAGAGCATCAGCATCTTTTTGGAATTATCCAAGGTGGTCTACACCATGACCTTCGTACTGAGTGCATGGAAAGACTTGAGGAAATGAATTTCCCGGGGCTTGCTCTTGGTGGACTTTCAGTTGGTGAGAAAAACGATGAGATGGTGCAATTTCTCGATAACTTCGGCCATACGATGCCAGAAAATAAACCGCGTTACCTGATGGGTGTTGGTAAGCCGATTGATATTTTAAATGGTATCAGGGCCGGGATTGATATGTTTGACTGTGTGCTTCCGACAAGAAATGCACGTAACGGACAATTCTTGACAACTGACGGGCCGCTCAATATTAAAAATTTAAGATTTAGAGAGGATACATTGCCGCCGGATCCAGAGTGCGACTGCAAAGTGTGTCAAAACTACTCGAGAGCGTATGTACGACATCTTTATACGACGGGAGAGTTCCTTGCTGGACAGTTGATAAGTTATCACAATCTCTACTTTATGCTTAACATGGTGAAGCAGGCGCGAGTGAATATTCTTGCCGAAACTTTTGAAGAGTATTATAAAACCTTTACAACAAGATACAACTCGAAGAGATGGGCCAACCCATAGGAGAATTATATGATGCAATTATTTATTTCAAGTGCTTTTGCTCAAGAAGCAGCAAGTGCAGCTAAGCAACCTGCGTTCATGCAATTTGCGCCTCTAGTACTAATTTTTGTAGTTTTCTATTTTTTAATGTTAAGACCACAAAAAAAACAATTAGAAGAGGAACAAAAACTTTTAGATGCTCTTACAAAAGGTGATGAGATTTTTACTAAGTCAGGTCTTTTAGGAACTGTTGTTGGAATTACTGAAAAAGTAATAACGCTTGAAGTTTCTGAGGGTGTAAAACTAAAAGTTTTAAAATCTCAAATCGCAGGCCTTTCAAGTAAGCTATTTGAAAAAAAAGAGAGTAAATAAAAATGTTTGGTGGTCTTGGTGGTGGCGAAACACTATTAATTTTAGCGATAGCTTTAATTTTTATTGGTCCAAAAAAATTACCGGAGCTTGCAAAGGGCTTGGGTAAGGGCATTCGTGAATTCAACAAGGCCAAAAACGATCTCATGAACTCGTTAAATGAAACGCCTGAGGTCGAGTCAAAAAAATCTGAAGAAAAAATCGAAGCAACGTCTACGCAAGAAGAAGTTGACAGAAAAGATCAGAATTAAAAAAAGAAAATTTCGCTTCTTGCTTTTTCGACTTTAATGCTCCTATAATTTTAAGAGTTTATTTCATTACTGAGGGTTTTCCCCAAAGATTTAGGAGTTTTTAATGAAAAGAAGCTGGTGGTATCGCTTTGTGTTCCTTCTTTTTGTCGTGGTTATATCAGGGATTTCGATTATTCCAACGGCATTCGATTTTAAAGAGACTGATAATTTCCCAATTAAGTCTAAGATTAATCTAGGTCTTGACCTTCAGGGTGGTCTTTACATGATTCTTGGAATTGACTTTAAGAAAGTCTACAAGGATGAGGTAAAGGGTTATGCGAGAAGAGTTGAGTACGCAATTAAAGACGATAAGGGTATTACTCTTACTGTTGGTGCACTTGATGAGTCAGATCAACTTGATCCGAAGATTAATTTAAATGTCACAAACGCTTCTGACATCGAAGCAGTTAAAACAATGGTTCATGATAACTATAATGGTTTCCTAAGAATCACTGGTGAGACAACTTCAACTGTTCAGTTAGCTCTAACAAAAAAACTTAAGACAGATATTGAAGAACAATCTGTTAAAAGATCTATTGAAGTTATCAGAAACAGAATTGATGAGTTTGGTGTAACTGAACCAGAAATCGTTTCTCAAGGAACTGATAGAATCGTTGTTCAACTTCCAGGAGTTAAAGACATCGATAGAGCAAAAGAACTTATCGGAAAAACAGCTAAGCTTGAGTTTAGAATGGTTAACTCTGATGTTCCAATGACTCAAATTACAGCTTGGTTAGATAAAGTTAAAGCACAAGGAATTGAGTTTAAGAAAGGCGCAAGATTTTCTGATTATGTAAGATCAGTTAATGAAGCTTTAAAAACGGATCTTCCAGAGGGTTATACTTTAGCATTTGAAAGAGCTCGTAATGTTGTTGATCCAAATGCTGAAGTGCAAATGGTTCCTTACGTTCTTGAGTCTAGTGCTCGCCTGACAGGTGATGATCTTGAGGATGCAAGAGTTCAGTTTAATAATCAGCAGAACCAACCAGAAGTTGGAATGACTTTTAAAACTCGTGGAGCAAAGATTTTTGCTGATATCACGGGTGAAAATACTGGTAAATTGATGGCCATCGTTTTAGATGGTAATGTTTACTCAGCACCAAGAATCAACGGTAAAATTCCAAATGGTAGAGCTTCAATCACTCTTGGTGGTAGAAACTATAATGCACAACTTAAAGAGGCAAAAGACTTAGCTCTTGTCCTTAGAGCAGGGGCTCTTCCTGTTCAACTTGATTTTCAAGAGCAAAGAACTGTTGGTCCATCTCTAGGACATGATTCAATTGATCAAGCTCGATTTGCTGGGATGATTGGTTGTATCTTAGTATTTGCGTTTATCTTTGTTTACTACAGAGTTTCTGGTCTTTTTGCAATTGTTACTCTTGGTCTAAACGTTATGATCATTTTAGCAATGCTCGTTGGTCTTGAGGCAACTCTAACTCTTCCTGGTATCGCAGGGATTGCTCTTACTGTTGGTATGGCGGTTGATGCGAATATCATCATCTACGAGAGGATTCGAGAAGAGATACGAAGTGGGGTTGGATACTATAAGGCCGTTGAAGGTGGTTTTGAGTCAGCTTTCTGGACGATTGTTGATGCTAACATCACGACTGCGCTTGCAGGGATTTGTCTTCTAAACTTTGGTACTGGTCCAATTAGAGGTTTTGCAATTACTCTTTTAATCGGGATTTTTGCAACTGTTTACTCATCATACTTTGTTTCGAAATTATTCTTTGAATTCTATATGAACAAAGTTGAGGGACAAGATCTTAGTATCTAGTTATAAATTTAGGAGAATATATGTTTCAGATAATTAAAAGTAATACAAAAATAAATTTTGCGGGTATGTTTAAGTACGCCGCAATTCTTTCTGCCATTCTCGTTACTGTTTCACTTGGTCTTATATTAACGAAGATGAAGTACGGAGTTGACTTTAGAGGGGGAGCGGAGCTTCAAACTAAATTCACTGAGAAAGTTGACTTAAATAAATTAAGAAGTGAACTTTCAAGTGCTGGCTTCAATGGGATTACTGTTCAATCTATTGGTGAACTAGAATCTAATGAATACCTAATTAAAGTTCCAGGTAATGAAGAAAATTTAAATCAAGTAACTGAGCAGGTAACAACTGCACTAACTTCGCACTGGAAAGACGGTGTTGAGATCAGAAAAGTTGATATTGTAGGTCCAAAGGCCGGAGCAGAACTTAGACAGTCTGGTTTCCTTGCAATGCTTTGGGCACTTCTTGCTATCATGGTTTATATTGGTCTCCGTTTTGATTTTAAATATTCTCCAGGTGCTATTATCGCTCTTTTCCATGACGTAACTATTGTTCTTGGTGTTTTTGCACTGACAGGAACAGAGTTTACGCTACAAACTGTTGCTGCGATCCTTGCGGTTATTGGTTACTCTGTAAACGACACGGTTATTGTTTACGATAGAGTACGTGAGCATGAGGCGAAATTTGTTGGAAAGAAACTTGTTGAGCATATTAACAATGCAACAAATGAAACACTTTCTAGAACTATTCTAACTTCTGGAACAACACTATTTGTATCGATTGCGATGCTTGTAGCTGGTGGACTTGCAATTAGAGATTTCTTTATGGCGTTTACTCTTGGAGTTGTGATTGGTACTTACTCATCTGTTTTCGTTGCAGCTCCTATTACTCTTGTTTTTGATAAGTATAGAAAGAAATCAGAAGCAAGCACAGGAACGGTGAATGCATAAGTTTGTTTTAACACTTCTTATATTTTTAAAGATGGGGCTACTTTGTAGTCCCTCTGTTTTTGCACAGTCTGATATTGTTGATGAGACTTACGAAGAGTTACAAGCACAGTCAGAAGAAATGGTTGATGCTGTAAAAGATCTACAAAAAAAATACGCCAATCCTGATGCCGTTAAAAAAAATCAGATTGATCCCAAGCAACTTGAAAAGACCTTTGCACTAATTCAGGAGCAATTTAGAGATAAGACTATTGAAGATATCGAAGCTGACATTCTTGATCAGACTAAGGGAAGTATGCTTCATGAGCTTCTTAAGACATTTCCAAAACTTCTGACTTTTGTGGCCACACTGATGAAAGATAAGGAAGCCTTGCCACAGGCCTCAAAAATCCTTCATGACCGTGAGAAGCTAAAAGAAGCTGGTCTATGGATGCTTGGTACGTTCCTTTTAAGCTTTATTTTAAAGAAGCTTTTAATTCAAAGTGGCCAAGGAATTCTTAAAAGACTGGGTCGCTACTTTTTAAAGAGTCTAATTCTTTGGGGAGTGCGAATAGGTATCCTGGTCCATTTCTATGGAGAATACCTAAATCCAATTTATAAGATTTTTAAGAAGGTTTTTCTTTCTTAGTTAGACGTCGCTGGTACGCAATAAGCCTTTCTGTCATGTGGAATAAGTGTTGATGGAACTTGTGTTGTCCTACCATTTGTTCCGACCTCTGTTGGTCCCTTTACTGTATATAGCTTTTGGAAACCTTTTTGCTGAACGAAAGGTGTATCGTAATTTGGTGGCCAGTAGAAGTAAGTGGCCTGTCTCTCTGTAGATGATGTTGGTTTGTATGGAACACCACTAGAGTTGAGATGGAACCAAATTTTCTTCAAGATATTTTCTCTAATAAGAAGTAAGTCTCTTTGAATTTCGGTTTCACTTGTTGAACCATCATTATTTGTAATAGAAACAACCTCTCTTTCGCCTTCTGCAAAATATAGTCCTTCTGTTGGGGTACCTACAATTTCACCGATTGCTACAAATTCAGGTTTTGTTTGATCATTATATTCATTCTCTCCTGGACAGAATGATTTTCCTGTCGAGTCTGTAAAAGGCGTCATGACATACCCAAGAATATCTGGACCAACACAAATATTATCTGCGCTGTCAGGGGCAACACATGCACTGATCGTTCCAAAGTAGCTCTTTAAAGTTGGATTTGAAATACCCATTTTTTGAAGTTTTTCTCTGATTAGAAAATCGACTGTAAGATTGTCCCCGTCTTTTAAGAAGCGTGGATCTTGAACATCCCAAACGGTGAAGTGTCCTGGAATTGTTTCAAGTCTCGCATATTGAACCTTGTCATTTGCATTTCCTTCTTTGACATAGTCGTGACAGAAGATTCTTGTCGCAGCTCCTGGAGCAAGTGGAAGGATTGCTGATGTTGCTTGTTGATAATAGTGATATCTTGCATAGTCCACATAGAAGTTTTGACTTGTGGCCTCGTTAACACTTGTTGTTCTTAAAATACATGTATACTGATTTATTAACGTTAAGTGTAGTTCATCATCAAGAACGATACCACTATCATCCTCAGGTTCCTTCATGCGAAGTTGTTTGATATCACTGGTTGCAAATTCTACTTGCGTTCCGGTTTCTTGAATCTTAAATGAGTAGGTCTCTCCAAAAGAAGCATTTGTTAGCGGAACGCTAAATCTATTTGAACCAGAATTAACTTCAATATTAATTGGAATAGTTTCGTTATTTGTGTTTCTAAGAATTAACTGACAGCTTGGGTTATTCACTTGATTGTTATCAATTGAATTTGTACACCAGCCATAAAGGTTTTTGAAATTATCATTTCCTGAAACTAGTGGACCAACTGTCACTGAACCATAGAGTTTTGCAAAGTCATCTGTTTTTGTTGCACACGTTGAAGCACAGCTGGCATCGGCGTTAACACTAGCAACTTTACCGGCCTTGCAAACACAGAAGTCTCCATTGATAAAAATTGAATTACTTGGTCTAGTTGGAATTGTCGCCTTTGGTAAGCAAACACCTTTTGATGTTTGAACAATTTCTTTGATATCATCTGTAACGTCAGTGCTGTTGACGATCTCGGATATTTCTTCGTCTGTAGCTTCCTGTTGTGTTTCTGTGTCACAAGCACTTTGACATGTGTCGCCTGATTCATAATCAAAGAATGAGTCATCACAAGTTGTGATGGCGTTACCTGTAGATATTGACGTCAGCCTTCTTCGTGTTCCATCAGGAATACAGGCCGCAAAATTTAAAAGTAGTAGTGTTATAAAAATCTTTTTCATAATTTATCCTTACGAATTAGTTTCGTAAGATTATTAAGGTTTCTTTAATTTTAGGGCATCTTTATATGTATCTAGACTTACTTTATTATGTTTCTTGTGAAATCAGTGGGTTAGGTGTTATTATCTTATTGTTAGCTGAACAGTTCTTGAGAAATTTAGTTGGCATGAAGAAATAATTAATGTTTTTAGCCGTTTAGCCGATAGGGCTTTAGTAACTACAACAAGTTAGAATTGATATTCCCTGAGGGAGGAGAGATATGACAAAAGCAGATCTAATCGCAGCACTAGAAAAACAAGCAAATGTAACTCACAAGCAAGCAGAGACAGTTGTTAACATCTGTTTTGATAGCATGATTAAAGCGCTATTTGACGATGAGAGAATTGAGATCAGAGGTTTTGGTTCTTTTGCTAACAGAAATTACAAGGCGTATGAAGGGCGTAATCCTAAGACTGGTAAGGTTGTTAAGGTTCCACCTAAGAAAGTTCCATTCTTCAAAGTAGGTAAAGAACTTAGAGAAATGGTTGACGCTGGAAAAGATAAATACGTTATTAGAGAAGCATAATCTAATTATATTTGGGCCTAGTGCGAAAA
Organism: Bacteriovorax sp. Seq25_V; assembly: GCF_000447795.1. Lineage (NCBI taxonomy): Bacteria > Pseudomonadati > Bdellovibrionota > Bacteriovoracia > Bacteriovoracales > Bacteriovoracaceae > Bacteriovorax > Bacteriovorax sp. Seq25_V. The sequence goes on from NZ_AUNI01000019.1 coordinate 140,527, forward strand.
TCATTAGGCCTAAATTTTCTTCTAATTTTCTTGACTTATCATCTTAAATAACTAGAATCATTCTTACTTTGATAATCTTTGGTCAGATGCCGGAGTGGTCTAACGGCGCAGTTTGCAAAACTGTTGTTTTCATCGGTTCAAATCCGATTCTGACCTCCAAATTTTATTTTAAAAAAGCCAACCTTTGAGTTGGCTTTTTTTTTGTCGAAAAAGTAATTCAATAATTACTGTAGTTTTCTAGTTGTGTACCGAAAAGAAATAATGGCCACGATAAAACAGATTTTAAAATTGTCCGACTTAGGGCTTTCTAAAGAGTTCATTCACGAATTGATTCTTAAAATGATTTATGTTCAAGGTGCAATTTCTGGAAAGGAAATTAGTAATCTTATGAAGGTAAGTTTTGGCATTCTTGAAGAAGAGTTTATTGATTTAAAAAAGAGGGATCTTGTTGGTGTCATTGGTTCTGTTTCAGGTATTGGTGGCTATTCATCGATGATCTTTGACCTGACGCCAAAGGGGAGAGATAGGGCCGGTGAAATATTTAATGTTCGCCCTTATGTTGGTCCAACCCCTGTCTGTTTAACAGACTATATCGAGGTAATTGATCAGAAAAAAATCAATACACGAAAAATAGATGAACAAAAGCTAAAAAGTGTTTTCGGCGATATGATTCTTAATCAGAATTACTTTTCAAAGATCGGCCCAGCTATTAATTCCGGTGGGCCAATTCTCTTCTTTGGGGAGCCTGGGAATGGGAAAACTATGATTGCAGAAAAAGTCATAAACTCATTTGATGATTATATCTATGTTCCCTATTGCTTGATGATCGATGGACAATTTATCAAATATTTTGATGAGAAAGTTCATATTCCTATCAGCTATGATACGACGGATCCAAGATGGATCAAGGTTCAGAGGCCTTTTGTTGTTGTTGGAGGGGAATTAACTCTACCAATGTTAGATCTTATTTATAAAAGTGAATTTAAATACTATGAAGCTCCGGCCCAGTTAAAAGCAAATGGCGGAGTGTTTTTAATTGATGATTTTGGACGTCAACTAGTTTCTCCAACGGAGCTATTAAATCGCTGGATTTACCCTCTAGAAAAGAAAACTGATTATTTGACATTGGTAACAGGTAAGAAAATTGAAGTTCCATTTAATCAAATGCTCTTGTTTTCCTCAAATCTTAAGCCACAGGATCTTGGAGATGATGCTTTCTTGAGAAGGATAAAATATAAAATTGAGATTACTTCACCTACAGTTAATGAATTCAATGAATTATTTAAAGGTCAGTGTGTAAAGTTAAATATAAAGTACAATGATGAAGCATTTAAGTATCTAGTTCAACACTATTTTATAAAAGAGAAAAGGGATGTTCGAGGTTGTCATGCAAGAGATCTCCTTTCTCACATTGTTGATTTTAATAGCTTTTATAACAAGCCAAATAAGCTCTCAAAAGAGAGCATCGACTTTGCTTGCAATAGCTACTTTTCGAAGTTTAAGTAGAACTTGAGCTTAGTGATTACTTCTCATACTCTGCCCAGAAGTAGCCTCGGATATCTCCAGTCTTAAAACCAGTGGCCTTGTCATTTGGATAGCGCTTGGTAATTTCTTTATAAAGATCCGCCTCGATATTATCACCATGACATTTAAGACACATTGGCATTGTCGCTATTGGCATCAAAAGACCGCGATGTTTAGAATCGATATCAACTGCGATATAAGGACTTTTGATTTTCTTCGTCTGAAAATCACTAATATAATTTTCCATCCATTTTTTAGGCATATTGTTAGGATTGCGATTCTTAGCACTCACACGACCAATTTTAATTTCTGCATTAGTGTGGGAGTTCGTTATAGTTGAAGCTTCAAGATGGCAGGTTTCTAAGGCCTCAGTAGGGGATTTCTTCATTCCTGCGCTAAGTTTCGCCTTAAGCTCCATCCCAAGCTTTTTAACCGCCTGAAGGGCCTTGGCGTCTTCGATGGCCATGGTTGAGGTTGTGTGTATAAGAAGAGCGATAATTGTAATTTTTTTCATTAATCCTCCAAGATCCTTTAAGTTTATCACTCAAGCTAGACTCATTTCTATGATCATCGTCAATGTAAAGAAAAATTATCTATATGTGCCCGAATATCTATCCGATATTTACGTATAACTATAATAGGGACTGTTCATGATTCGGTTATTTTTTCGTATAGCATTTTTCTTCTGTATATTACAGGCGTCTTTGATTCAGGCATGTCAGATAAGTACTATTGACTTCAAGCCTGATTCGTTTCTTCCCTGTTTAGGAGAAGATGTAAATAAAGCGCTAATTAAGGGTGATTTCGAAAAATTTAAATTTTATATAAAAGACATAAAAAATAATGCAACAGACGAACCTGCAAGTGGTGACATTAAACGTTACCATTCTAGCTCTATTGGCTACCTGCCAATAAAATTTGAAAAGAATATGCTTGCTTTTTTTCTTCTATACTCGTCCTTTAAAGAAGATGTTCTATTTTCAAATGCTTTATATTTTTCAATGCGAGAGAATAATCTTAATTTCTTTATGAAAATTTTTAAAATCATGAGATTGAGGTATCACGGAGAAAAATTAGATCGTCTTTATGAATTCATTTTTATGACTGGAAGACATTATAAGCGTTACGAATTTTTGAAGTATGCTTGGGAGAAAATTGAAGATAAATTAGATTTTATTTTTAAAATACCAACGGTGACTGACTTAATACATAAAAAAATAATTCCTTATAATTTTTTGTCTGATGATAGAGGTGTTGAATATATTTGTGAAGAAATATTTAAAAGGGATAATGGTTTCATTTTATATAGCTTTTTAAAACTAGGCCTAGATATATTCAATATTAAGTATCTTGATGATGAAACATTTTTTGACTACTTAATTAGGAAAAGAAGGTTTTTTATCTTCTCTGACTCATATTTGAATAATCTAATTACACTTGAAATGTATTCTGAAAAGAAGTTGAACTTTCTTGCGTCTGCTGATCATATTCTAAATCTTGAATCTTTCAATAGTCTCGGGCGCAATAAAAAAGGACATGTAGACTTCAATGGTGATACTAGAGTTGAGAAATATGGCAAGTCGTTACGTGAGTATGCATGGCAAAGCCAGAACTATATTTTATATTTTCACCTTAGTAATAACAAACTCGATATCTTAAATTCATATCAGGATAGAATCGATAATCCTATCCAAGCTACAGAAAATCTCTTATGGCTTGGTACCGAAATTGCTAAGTATTATCATGATGAAGATAGAGTGAAGCAATATAATACGTTAAACTCGTTAATTGGGTCATTGAAGATGTCTGATGGTCGTTTTAAGTATACTTATGATTTAATCACTTTAGGACATCAACAAGATTTTCATGTTACACCAAGGGACACCGTAGAAAAAAGCCTTAATAATTCTGTTAGTATGGACATTGATAAAGCCTTAAACTCTTCGCCTTCTTTTCACGTTGAACAAAATAAAGTAACACCTAAAAATACAGATGTAATTGAACATAAATCTATTGATAGTAAAATAAAGGCCTTTGAACTCGGTGTCCCTCGATCTAAGGAGTTAATTGTAAAGGATTCCTTTCTTTATGCGGGGATTGGTGAAATTAAAATTTGGCCACAGATAGAAAAAGGGAAGTTATTGATTGATAACTTATTATGTTTAGATCAGTATTTTAATATTGTTGATCTCGTGAAGGTTAGTTCTATTAAAATTGGTGAAGCAAATAATTCTATTCCGGCAAAACGATATGACTTCTTTGCAGACAATCCATTATCTAAGAAAGTGATAGATTGTGAATTTGCCATTAACCTCGAACTTAATCCACATCTCAAATTACCTTTTGTTTATAATCCTGATGCTAAGATTCATGTTCTTGAAAACATCAAAGAAGATGAGTTATTCACTAAAGACTCTGAATTGTTAAATATAAACTTTATGAATAATGATTATAATATACAAAGACATCCTGGCACTGGTAACTTTAGCATTAACACAAGTTCAGGTCGTTTTTATTTTGGTGCTTATATTTGTGACCCCAATGGTACTCCTGGGTCCAGCATGTTATGTGATTCTTATACTGCTATATATCGTATGGGTGACTTCAATGGAGATGGTGTTCTGGACTTCCTCGTTACTGCCAAGAATGGATACGATTTAATTCTTTCGGATCCTGATACACAATACTTTGTACTTAATTTTAACAGTCCTCCATGTTAATGGAGTCAGACGGTTGATGTCGGCCCAGGCAGGTTATGGCAAGTATAGTAAAGGCCAAGATTGTTAGTGAGCTTAGGACAGTGGCCTTGGGCGATGTTCCAAACTTCAGTACTCCATAGATTATCTGCTCTCGCACATTGGATATAAACACAGTTCTATCTTTTAAGCAAAGAGTGTCACAAATTCTTGTTAAGCAATTTTCATTAAAAAAAAGGATGCCATTACGAAATTGGGTATTATTTAGTTCATTTCAAATGACACCTCAGAATCACAAAGCTATAATTTAAGCTATGTATACGCTTCGAAATTATCAACAGGAAGCCGTTGATAATACAATTAATTACTTCAAGAAAAGACGTGAGCCTGCAGTTATTGTACTTCCTACTGGAGCAGGAAAAAGTCTCGTCATTGCAGAGCTTGCACGTGTCGCCAAAGGTCGAGTCTTGGTCCTTGCACACGTTAAAGAACTCGTTGAGCAAAACTACCAAAAGTATATTAGTTACGATCTTGAGGCCGGGATATTTTCAGCAGGGCTTAATCGAAAGGAAGTAAATCAAAAAGTTATTTTTGGAAGTATTCAATCTGTTGCCAGAGCGGAGAAAGATTTTTTTAAAGATTTTACTCTACTTGTAATCGATGAGTGCCATCGTGTAGGTCTTGATCAAGATAGTCAGTATGGACAAGTTATTCGTGAAATTAAAAAGGACAACCCAAGTGTTTGTATTCTGGGTCTGACTGCAACGCCATATCGTTTAGGACTTGGATGGATTTACAATTACAGTCACCTTGGTATTATCCAAACTGAAGAACAGCGCTTTTTTAAACAGTGTGTTTACGAGCTTTCTCTGAAGTACATGATTCACAATAAATTTCTGACTCCGCCAGTCAAAGTTGACATACCTGTGACCTCTTATGACTTTTCTGAGTTAGGTGAATCAGACCGTCCTTACTCTGTTGCCCAAATTGAGAATATCTTAAAAGGGCAAAGGAGATTAACTCCACTTATCATAAAAAATATTATCGATATCACTGAACACTACGATCGTAAGGGAGTGATGATTTTTAGTAGTACTGTGAATCATGCAAAAGAGATTCTTGATTATCTGCCATCAGGCGAGGCGAAAATTATTCTTGGTGACACTGACGATGCCCAGCGAGATGTGATTATTGAGGAATTTAAGGCCCGTAAATTTAAGTATCTTGTTAATGTTTCTGTTCTAACAACTGGCTTTGATGCTCCCCATGTCGACGTTATTGCAATTTTGCGCCCCACCGAATCGGTGAGTCTATATCAACAAATTATTGGACGTGGTTTACGCTTAGATGAGAAAAAGAAGGATTGCTTTATTCTCGATTATACCGGTATGGGACATAATATTTATACCCCGCAGATTCGCGATAAGAGACCATCTAAAGAGACCGTTCCTGTCGTTGTTGAATGCCCTAAATGTGCACACCAAAATGATTTTTGGGGCGTTGTTGATCTTGATGGTGAAGTCATCGAGCATTTTGGTCGAAAGTGTAAAGGAGGAAGTCACGACCCTCGTACTTATGACTTCATTCCGTGTGGTTATAAGTTTCGTTTTAAAATTTGTAATCAATGTGGTTATGAGAACGATGTGACGGCCAGAGATTGCAAGAAGTGCAAGACGATTCTTATTGATGCTGATTCAAAATTAAAGCAAGCGAAACTTTCTAAGAATGCCCATGTCTTACGTCCCGATACTGTTACAATGGCAGAGCGTGTGGATAAGAATGGAAATAGTTTTCTGGAAGTGCGCTATTATGATTGTGATGCAGAGTCTTTAAGTGAACATCATTATTTAAAAGGTGAGTCAAACTTAAAGAAATTTAATATCAACTTCCTTCGCACTCATCTCAAACGGCCTGAAATGAATCTTGGAATTAAGAGTGTCGAGGAAGTCATTAGTCAACAGTCTCGATTTAGAATGCCTGCTTTTGTTATCGCTCGCAAGCAGGACAAGTTTTGGAAGATTACAGAGAAAGTATTTATTGAAGAGCTATCGCAGGCGATGATTAATCGTCATACTCCTCAAGATTAACATCATCTTCTTGTTCTACTTCAAAGTCTTTTTCAATTTTGTTACTCATTCCAGAGTCATATGTTGTTGAATCTCCTTCTGACTCGTAATCCTCATCATCGTCGCTATTTTCACTATTATTGATCGAGTTAAAGGCCTTTGCTGGATCTTGAGTTTCTTTTGTTGCTGCTTTTTGATCTACAGGGTCTTCATTTGGTGTTTCATAAGAATTAGAGTAGCTATCTTGAGGTTCTTCGTTATATTCACCATCTTCAGCACGTACTACTGGAGAATAAATAAGTAGGGTGATTATTAAAAGTAAATTCTTCATTCTCTCTCCATCAATTAATCTGTCTTAAATGTTACACTAATATTAGCATTAACAGTGATGTCTCCACTTTCAATTGTTGGTCTCGCCATCATTTTCGCTTCCATACGAAGAGGTGTAGGACCTTGATAAGTTGAAACATTTTCTGATATGGCCTTTACATTATTAATAGATAGTTTCGCTTGTTTTGCTAGAACTTCTGCTTTCTCTTTAGCATCTTTGAAAGCATGTCTCAAAGCTTCTTTTTCAAGTGCTGATTTATCTTTGATTTGAAATTGAATAGAGCCAATTTCACTAACTTCTTTTGCGCTGAGAAAATTGATTATATCTGGGATTTTTCCAAGCTCATCAATTGTGATAGTCATCTCATTGACGACTTCCATTCCAATAAGTTTCGGTGGCTGATTTTGTAGGTATTGATAGCGTGGGTTCAGTGAATAATGTGTGGTTTTCAAGTCTTGTGTCTCAAGGGAGAATTTAGATTTTAAATCCTCGATAACCTTATTCATTTTCTTGGTATTTTTTTCTTGTGACTTCTTGGCATCAGCTTCTTTTGTAATTACTTTGAAGGTTAGTTTAGACAAATCTGGAGCAGCACTAACGGCACCATTTCCTACGACTGAAATATCTGCTTGGCAATTAATCATTATAGCGAGAGTGATTAGGCACTTTTTCATACTAAAATACTCCATTAAAGTAGAGGTCTACAGATCTATTTTAGTATTGATATGTAATCTTGTCTATTCGGAATAATCTCTAAGCATTTCACTTCGACTTTCAACAATATCGTGAACTTTCATTGCATCTTCTTGTGCAGGTGTACGAGCTTCTGGGATGATATTGATAACATCTGCTTGGGTAACCGGCGAGTCATAATCTGTCTCGATTTGCATTTCAATTTCTTTTTTATAGTCCAAGTCACCGTGTGCTTGATAATAATCAACTGCAGCAAATGTCCTTAAACTGAATAAAATTGTTAAATATACTTTAGACATAATTATCTCCTTCAACCCAATTCTTGTAATTGTGATGGTAAATCAACAGGAAAATCACTAAGAAAGTCTTTCGCTAATGATTTTGGCATACCTGATAGCGTCTCAACACTTACTAGTGTATCGTTAAACTCCTTATCGAGAGGATCGTCATTCCTCAATAAATTCTTTAGTATTATAGCATGCTCAAGGTTATTAGAGAGAAAGTCATTTTTAATCTTTGCTGTTAAGTAGTAGTAATTTTGGGAGTATAGAATCCAAAATGTCTTCACAATCGATTTTAGGGTATGCAGACGTATTCTTTCGTTAGAATTAAGAAAAGCCTTCCATGTTTCTTTAATATCACTCTCATAAAGCTCAAGTGACATTTTTTCGTCGTCAAATGATAGGTAATGAATAATACGCCCAAGATCATAGAGAAAACTCTTTGCAAAACGATGATTGCCACTTTCTCTTGCCAAAAGTCCATAGTGAAGAAAAGAATGAATTGCCTGGCGGCAAAGATCCTCCTCTTCAATAAGTAGTTCAATATTCATTCTGTAGTAGTAGGAGATATAATTAAACTTAGTTGGACTTTTAGACTCAAGTGCATCTTTTAGCATTGAATTTAGAGTGGAAATGATCAGCCTACTAATTTTCTTTTCGTGAAGATTAATGCACATGTCATTAGTCGTTGTCATTTCACGACATATTAATGGAAGGAGATCTGATTCATTCTTCCCAAGTGTTTTAGTCTGCTCAAGAACTTTTGAAATTATATAGGCTTCTGGCCACATTTTCTCTTTTTTGAGATGATATTTCCCCTCCTCTGAAAGTCCATTGGAGAAATGAAAGTTCTTATTGCGCCAGCTTCTTTCATTGATTTTACTCTTTTCCTCAATAAGTTCTCGTAACAAATTAAATTGCTCATTAATAACTAGGCGAATAACTGACTTGTCTTTTCTTTGAATAGCGGTTGAGGCCATATTTGAAATCACATCAATATATGAAAAAAAATTTTTAGTTCTTTTTACATATTTATCTGTGTACTTCTCAATCGACAGTTTATTAAGTTCTTTTAATGCGTATTGACCTGTTAAGGGAATAAAAAATGATGGTCGAATAAACTTTGAAATTAAATAGAGCACAGGAATGATTGAAAAGGTCGCCACTATTGTAAGGGTGAAAGAAATAAAAGAAATAAGTTGAAACCATCGATGATCACTACTTATCAAGTGTGATATTGTAATAAAATAATTTGTAATAAGCATGAAGCATATAGACCCAATTGCCAGAGGATGTGAAACAAATAACCGAGCAAGATGGGGGCTGTAGAGATTAGAGGTTAGAGTTACAATAAGTGCCATGACTGTAATGATGGCGCCAAAGTAAGAGTTTATCGACCTATTTGTCGCCGCTAATGATGACATCTCTTTTATTGTAAAATTATCACCTGTCCAAATCACCAGACCAAGAACTCCAATAAGAACAAATAGGAGAGTGCTAAAAATTATAATTCCATTTGTGGGATTTGATCTCATGCTGCGCTTCCAATTATTGTTCGCAGTCTTTTATCTAGTACTCCTCCTTTTATCGGTTTTTTTATAACGTCGACCACTCCAATTGAACGTAGGTCAGTCTCAATATCCTCATCATAATGAGCGGTGATACAAACTATCTTTATGTTTCTTCCCTCATACCTCTCTTTTATAATTTGTATGAGTTTAGGGCCAGAAATTTTAGGCATCATAACATCGAGGAGAATGATTTCTATTTCCTTGTCATAATCTTCCTCAATAATACTAAGTGCATCGTGACCATCGACAGCTTCTAAAACTTCGAAACCTAAGTTTTGTAACCTCAATGAGAGTAAGAAGCGTACATCTTCACAATCGTCTACAACGAGAACGTGGTGTTTTGTCATAATTACCTCTATTAGGATAATTATTGTTCACAAGTATGAATATTCTATGAAGAGTATTTGAGGATTTGTTCGCTCTCTCGCTTCTAATTACAAAAGACATTGAAATTATTAATGAATTTCTTGCTCTATAGCGACCTTTGTCGTCCCTATATCATTCTCATCATGTGGATAGATTGGATCATTTAGCAATTCTTCTTTGCCAAGTTTTTTTGCCCATAGAATATGGTCATTATCAAGTTTCCATAGCACAAAATTTTCAGATAAAACTTCAGGACGTTTATTTAGACCATATGTTTTCACCAAGCTCGTAACTACTTCTTTAAATGATTTTTCTCCCGGACGATATTCAAAAGACACGTGTTGTATGAATTCCTTCCCGTTATCATTAAATACCTGAGCATGAAAGTAGCGTAGTCCTGGAATGGAACTTGTCGAGCTTAAAACCTTCATTGCGCCAGTGTCGGAGTTTTCACTTTTTGTTATTTTTGGCGATAACCCCAGATCCTTTAGGCTTAGGGCCATTGCTGTAAGATCAACCTGTGAAAGATTTACTTCAGCAAGAAGATTAACTGTTGAAGAAAGACTCTGAGTCTGAGCATTATCTTCGATTTCAATAATAAAGTCATCAAGCTGTAGTTCATTATTATCAACTGATTGTTCTTTATTATGTTGATGATCATCAGACATTTCTTTGGCAATGATAGCAATTTTATTTTGATCACCTACATCTAGGCCATCGATACCTTTCAAGTGAGTTTCAACTTTTTCATGATCGGCCTTAATCCTTTGATCATTTGTACGACCGAGAAGTACGTAGGCTACTAAAGCTATTGCAAGGGAGAGTAGTATTTTTCTTTTCATTAGAAATTCATTCCTTCCCATTTTAGTAGATAATATGTTGGGTCGATTAAATCGCCTCTTCTTCTATACTTATTACCTGTCGTCGATAGAGGTCCTTTGTGGTCACCTTTAAATAGCTCAAAGTGAAGCATCGGACGACAGCAGTTAGAGTTAACAACTCCCATATATCCAATTCTTTGGCCCATCTTTACAGTCGCTCCTGCACGAATTCCACTTGGTACATCGCCGGTTAGCTCTCCATACCTTACAACAAATCCACCACTATGTTTAACTTCAAGGGCGTACGTTCCCTGATAGAAGTAATAAAGGTTTTGTATTACTTTTCCTGGAGCTACTGCTAATATCGGCTCATCTTTAAAGCGATAAAGGTCACACGCTGCATGCGTTCTCGTTCCACTACCTCTTCCGGCACCAAATCTTCTCATCCCTGATGTAAATGAGTGAGTTACTTTTTCCACAGTAGGGAAGTTACAACATTTCTCATCATCAATTCCAGTTATTGAAATATCTTTCTCTAAATCATTCTTTGGTTTTTCTCCAATGTAGCGACACTTCTTCGCTGGTAGCACAAACTTCTTTGCGACCCAACCAATTGTCTGATCTTTTTCAGATCTTGTTGAAAATTTTACTTTTATAAATTCATAACTCACGCCATTGATTTCTTTTTCTTGCGTATCTTGAGAAGGATCAAAACTTTGAAATCTTTGTACCTCTTCTCCTTTTGATGCTGTAAATAACACACGCTCAAGAGAATCATCTCTGACATTTAGAACATCATTTGGAAGACAAATCACATCGTAGTCGACAGTTTCTTCAGGAACTTCAAGTATCGTTTCTTGTTTTGCAAGCACTGCAGTTGGATTAAAATCTAGTATTTCATCAATTTTAATTTCCATTTCTTCGTTTATTGCTGCAGTCTCTTCTAATGATGATGCTGTACTCGCGCGCATAGATTCCGATATCACATCGTCCTCGTGTAGTGAAGAGTTCTTAAGATGATCATTATTTGAATCTTCAATGGGTAGAGTTTTTACTTCTGCTAGAAAATCATTTTCCTCAGGCGAAATCCCTACTAAAAGATTATGTGATTTACTTGTAATACTTTCGTAGTTTTTAAAGACAAAATATTTTCGTTCATTACCACAATTGAGATATTGGTAATTACTATTATTAAGAACGATAAGATTCTGTATTCTCTCCTGATTTGGTACACTGATAATAAAATCTTCCACTGGCCTAATACTTCGATTGTAGAGATAACCTTTATCGCCGCGTTCTGAAAACCAGCGTGTATATTTTAGGTTGTCAATTCTATTGCGACCGACGATTTGAATATTCTTATAATTACTCTTCGCGTAGCCATCAATCTCTTTAATCAATGATCCAATTACGAGATGTGATTGTCTGACGTTATTATAATTTCTAAGGTTTTCAGTTTGTGAAGATTTCTTTCCCGAATAGCTTGAGATAGCAAATGGTATACTTTGAGCCTCTTCAATGTGACAGTGGCGAGCATCAATTAGTCCCTGTTGATTATCCCATATATAGATAGGAGCTCCATCATTTGCATTGGAGGTGATTGCCATTAAAGTTACTAATGTAGTTATTGCTATTTTATTTTTCATAATATCCGAATGATGCAATAAGTAAGCCATCTTGGTTCACATAATATTAGTCATTTATATCCTTATTTATGTTAAACTTTTAGACACTTCTTCTCCTTCATTGACGCTTTTTCAAGTACCTAAATTGACACTGATTTAAATTCAAGGTATTTAGGAGCATCGAATTTATTATTTTTTGGCGAATCAAGGCAAGCCTCCTTTTTTCGTTTTTCACTTGGAGGTTTGAGTGGGATCACAACTTTACGTAGGCAACATTTCTTTCAACACTAAAGAAGAAGATCTTAAAAACTTTTTCTCTGCAGCTGGAACAGTAAACTCTGCTAAAATCATCATGGACAGAGAAACTGGAAGAAGCCGTGGATTTGGATTTGTTGAAATGTCTTCAGCTGAAGAAGCTGAACAAGCTGTAGCTACTTTAAACGGTAAAGAGCTAGGCGGAAGAGACCTAAGAGTAAATATCGCGGAAGAAAAGAAAGATCGCGGACCAAGAAGAAGATTCTAGTCCTTGTTAGAAAATAAAAAGTACTCAAAAACGGAGCTCGTTGAACTTGTAAAACAACGAGCTTTTTTTAAAAATAAAGAAAAGTATCCTCCCCGTGAGCATTCTAAAAAGATTGATCGACTACTTGGTATAAAGGTTTCCAAGATTGAACAATCGCTACTAAAGAAATATCCCCCATATTATAAGACAGATAATAGCGGTAGAAAGAAACACAATCTCGACACACAACTTTGGATCGGACTACATCCACAGGTCTTACAGACACCATATGTTGATATTGTAAACTTTCTTGAACAACTTGAAGACTTCAAGCTTGAACGTTTTGTTGACCTTGGTGCTGGTTATGGCCGCATTGGCGTAGTACTTGGAAGTATATTTCCTGCAGCTTCATTCATTGGTTATGAACTCCTAGATAAGCGCATTCAGGAAGGCATTAGAAGTTTTGATCGCTTTGAACTGAGTGACCGCTGTACAATGGCCGGACAAGATATTCTTGCTCGCGACTTTGAAATACCACAAGCCGATGTTTATTTTATCTACGATTTCAGTAACAAGGACGACTTGAGAGTTATTCTTAATCAGTTATGTCAAATTGGTCGGGAAAGAGATATTTTTCTGGTAACGAAAGGGAAGTGGTCAACAAGCCTAATCCAAAATAGCTACTCAAACTTTACCCAAGGATTTAATCCATTGATCACCGAGCGTTGGTCAATTTTTTCAAATTTTGTATCGTTTAGTTAACTTGTTAGTTGAGATAATATTCAAAAGAAGAGTATTCATTCTTTACGCGATCAAAGACTTCAATAATTTGATCAAATTGATTTTCAAGATTTTTTTGGCTGATCTTACTATTTAGCCAGTAGATAGAGATATTAGGGTCAATATAACTTAGTAGGCAGTCAAGCAGGTCATCAAGATTATTTCCGTAGTAGCTAGGAAAGCTTAGCATCATAGATATTTCTTGATGGAACTCTTCCATTGTTGTGATAAATGAACCTGATATTTGAATTTCTCTTCTCATTGAGATCTTATATTATTTATTACACTATAATTCAAATAATTGTTTGGTCTTAATGTCCTTATCTGATTCCTCTTCCATTGGAGTGAATTCGGGAATAATTGAACTCGGTCCTTCCTCTAGCGTAGTAGGTGCAGCACTATTTTCTGTTGCTGATGCGCTTTCGGGCATAGGGCCAGATTTTGTAACAATTTCTATTTTCTTTTGCTGCTCCTCAAGATCTTTTTGAAGTTGTTCGATCATCTCTTGTTGCTTGATTAAGTCAAGGCCAGTTACATCTTCTATCTCTTCAACTCCATCGATAAATGCTTCATAACCAGTATAAGAAACCGCAGTTAAAAAAACTGAGTCAATTAAGAACCTCATTGCACTAGTCGACTCTGGCGCATGCCACTTAGGAAGGCTTCCACGATTATTTGCCTCAACCCATGCCTTGTCCATTTTCTCTAATAGCATCGCATTCTGATGAAGCTTATTGTCTGGAACATTTGCCTTTAGCCATTTGTAAACTTCATTCCACCTGTCATGGGCATCAACTCTTCTTGCAAAAGTAATAAGAAACTCAGAATCTCCAGTTTTACTTTCAATATTTAAAATTAACTTCACAAGATCCTCTGCACTCGCTTCGGAAAAAAGCACGCGATCAATATTAGGGAAGTGTTTAGTGATATCTCTCATATCAATCATCTTCGAACGGAAAAATTTTCTAACAGATGAGTTGTTAAGCTTTGGTATCTTCGCTAATGTAATATCGATCAACTGGTACATTAATTTATTTGGTAGCCTTGAAGATAATGACACCCACATTTCTGTCCAGCGCTGTCTTTCCAAATACATAATACGTGAAATTCTACTCTCTCTTAAAAGATGTTCTATACTTGCAAGAGAAGGCCTGACGAGGCTCGTTCCATTTTGACATAACTTACATGTTGCGAGAATTTCCTCTGTTGCAAGTTTTTCTAATATTTTACTTGCTTTTTCTTTGCTTGCATCATTCGTAGTTAATCTTTTTTCCAAAAACTCAATTGCTACTTTGTATTGTTCATAACTTTTTTGAAGACGAAAGCTTTCACTAATTGCAAGATCGTTAAGTTTGGTGACCTCTTCTTGGAGTAGGGTTCTTAATGCCTTGATCTCTATGCTAATATCGATAGTATTATAGATATGATTTACATTATAGTCTTCGATAAGATTTTTAATTTGCGAGTCAATCTCACCAGAGATATCAAGTTTCTCCAATGCTTGTTTTAGATTATTAACATATTTCATACTTCTAAGAGTTATGAAGTAGCTTGATTCAATTTCCTTAAATAATGGTTCGAAGCTCGTTGCTATTGCATATGGACTATCAAGATCAAATGCGGATTTTATTTTCGCAAATGCACCATGATGTCTCATTTGCTCAATCGTGATATTTCGCTCACCAATTTCCATCCAATTTTTAATTGAACTTTCTAATCTTCTTTCACGATGTGTGTAATTTAAATCATTCAGGTACTGATTGTATTTCTGATATTTCTTACTCTCGATATTTTTAAAATTATTTTTGAAGTTAAAAATTTCTACATTACAAGAATCGAAACTTTCTTGTTTCGAACTGGGATATCTTCCAGGGAATTGTGAGCAACTTGTGATAAATAATAAGTATATAGCAGCTTTTTTCATAATTTATTATCGGATTATTTTTCTTTTATTTTATTATTAAATGAGCTCGGCAGAATATTAAACCCGATTCTTTTACTTAGTTTTATGAAAAATGGGAGAGTTACAGGAGCAAATGGAAGTAATAATAGTGCCCCAAGGCCTACCGTTCTAAGAACATCACGAAACTGTTCATTCGCCCATTTGACTTCATCATCTGTTGCTCGCTTTTTGAGCATTCTTTGGTAAATCTCTAGCATCTGTGCACTTTCCGTGCTTTCTTCATGAAGAATACGCTTCATTTCTTTAAGTCCTATAACAAATTTTGAGCGCAGAAGCCGTGAGTGACCCACAATATAGAGTATGACAACAAGATATATTTTCTTCATAATTTAGAGTATCGGCATAAATAGCTAATATTCGTAATATAAAATAAGAATTTTTTTCACTCTGCCGATATTTCACCATGAAAAATTTTATAATCTTATTTTGCTTAACTTTTTCGCATCTTGCAGTTGCTCGCTCTATTGCTGATATTCAAAAATCAAAGACTCTCGAGATATTAACTCGTAATGCACCCACAACATTTTATCTTGATAAGGATGGCAAGCCCGCAGGCCTCGACTTCGAACTAGGCACTCTCATCGCAAGAGAACTTGGCGTTCTTCCTAAATTCATTTTAAAGGATTCAATATCCGACATTATCGCATCATTATCTACTGGCTATGGTGACCTTGCCCTCGCTGGCCTTTCTGAAACAAAGGAGAGAGAGAAGTTATTTATCTTTTCAGATCCTTATCAAAAAATACAAGAACAACTTATTTGCGATAAGAAGTTTGTTATAAAAGACCTTTCTAAACTTTCTGAACTTAAAACAACTGTCGTTAAGGACTCTAGCTATGAGCAAACACTAAAAGAACTGAATATCAAATTTAAAGCGACAAAAGAGTTCAACACCGAGGAGCTTTTGGGTAAGGTCTTCAATAAAGAGATAGATTGTACAGTAGCCGATTCTAATATTGTCTCAATTATATTGCGTTCATATCCAGAACTTAAGATACAGAAGTCATTCAAAGAAGAAGGAATTGTTGGTGTACTTCGAAAATCCAACACTGATATTGTGACTGTGATAAACAAAGTTATTAAGGATAATCAAAAGAATGGAATACTTCCTAAACTAATTGATAAATACTATGGTCACATCAATGACTTCGATTACTACGACCTTAAAGTATTTAAAAAGCGAATCAATCAACGTCTAAAAAAGTATCGAAAGTATTTTGAAAAGGCCGGTGCTAAGTATGGCCTTGACTGGCGATTGCTCGCGGCCATTTCGTACCAAGAGAGTCACTGGAATCGTCTAGCTAAAAGCTATACCGGAGTGAGAGGACTGATGATGCTAACAAACGACACTGCTAAAGAGATGAAGGTTAGAAATCGTCTCAATGCTGCGGAGTCTATTTACGGTGGAGCTGCTTATCTCACAAAACTCATCGACCGTGTCCCTGCCTACATACACTCAACAGACCGTCTGTGGATGGCCGTTGCTTCATATAATGTCGGTTACTATCATATGAGAGATGCTCGAAGTATTGCTGTTTGGAAAGATAAGAATCCTAATTTTTGGAAGGATGTTCGTGAGGTACTTCCGTTGCTTTCTGATAAGAAGTACTACAGAAAAGTCCCGTATGGCTATGCTCGTGGGGTTGAGCCGGTTCTCTATGTAAAGCGAATTAGGCATTACTACGATATTTTGAAGAGCGAATTCCCATAACTGCTCCATCATAGTGGGGAAGCCATTAATCTAAGGTAATGAAAATTGTGAAATGCGATGTAGATATCGATGTGCTTTTGAAGCATGTCTGCCTTCTTTGTCGTGCACCAAGTCTTTCTAACTAATCTATTTATATTCCCCCTTAGCATCGCATGAGTATGGTTGATTGTTCTTATAGGGTCGAACTTTGTCTTCTTTAATTCGCCCTGTCCTCCATGACTACTTCTTATGCTTTTATAAGTTCTGTAATCAGATATTGGAAAGTATCGCCTTACTACTTTTGGATAGAATTTGTGCTCATCGGACTCAATTAAAGCGCTTTCAGCTACAGATTTTGAGATACTTTTAAATAAAATATTTAATCCTTCTCGATGTTTACTCCTTCTATATCCATACTTGCTACGTGATTTTTCAGCAAGTGGACCGGATGCAGGAATTCTTGAAACCTTTGCCCCGAGGATCATTCTCGTCTTTTTGTCTACGGCGACAGAAACGGATAAAGGTTTCATTTTTGTATGTTCAAATGTAATAAGATCGTCAAATTGCATCGCAAGAACTTGTTTTCTCTCAAGAGATTTTAAGTATCTTTTTTGCATCCTCTGAGATTTTAATGATAGGTATTCCATTTTTCTTTGAACGGTTTTGTAGTTGATATTTAGAATAAAGGCGGTTCTTCGCATTGATGTGAGAGAACTCAGTAGACAGAATATTTTATCATTTATTCTTCGCTTCTTTTGATTCTTTTCGGGGGAGAACGTCGCTCGTGAAAATTTTTTTCCACAGGTTTTACAAACGAAACGCTGAATTTTTCTTGAGTCATCACGTCTGAAGTAAAAACCATCTTTTGAAACGTAGCCATTTTTAGTTGAGGATTTACATGTTGAAATAGGGCAGTTATATATCATGAATATATAAATGCAAGTAGTTTACTCTTTGTGGTTTTGTAAGTGTCTGTAAATACTAGTGGTTTTATTCGTAGATTTCAAGTTTTGAATTGCGCCCTTGCAAATAATATCCCCACCAAAAGGGATCAGTTATGGGTAGACCACTTGATTTTTTTATACTACAAAGCATTATATAAAAATTAAGTGAGGATATATGAAAGATTTTTCAGATATGAGTACATGGTCACCAAAGCGACTAAGAACCCTAAGAAATAACTTAAACAACAGAATTTCTGCGTTCTCAGCAGGATCACCAAAAGAACTTCAAAAAAGTCATGCTCTTTTTGGGCTAGAAGAAGTTGAATGCAAGGAATTGCTTGAGAAAGTAAAAAAGCTGCTTGTAAGCGCTAAGTAGTTTAATAGGGGATAGTCACTAAAGTGATTTTATCCCCTCGACTATATTCTCCTGGACTTGGTCTGATAGCTCTTCAAGTCTACTCTTATACTTCTTACTATTTTTTGCTTTCATGGTACCTAGCGATTCTCCGGCGACAAGGGGAGCAAAGATATCATTTGCAAAAATCTCTCGGGCCTTTCGACCTTCTTTTGTGTTTCTGATCTTGTTCCAGTCGAAGTCTTTTCCTTCAACGATACCAAAAAGACGGCCTAGGGTTACTTTCGGATTTCTAAAAATTCCAAGTGCGCCATTACTTGTGCTCTTTTCTTTTTTCACTACTGGTTGGACAATTCCATACATAAGTTTATCGATGAAACTATCATTACTGTGGTTATCAATTAGGGCCTTTGCGAATTCTTTTCGAAAGCTTGTGTTTTCCATTATTTTGTCAATATTCCCATTTTTGATTGCGGCGATAATCTCATTTTTTACTTTCTTTCCTTGTGAAGAAGAGAGAAGTTTAGATATTGAATCATGAGAAGTAATATTTGCAAGTGCACCTTTTAAAATTCCTTCTCTGTCCATGTAGGAGTCCATTGCTGTTGTCAGTTCCTTGCTTAAGGATGTACCAATCTCTGATTTGATAATAAGTGACATTAGTTCAGTTTCATAAAACTTATCAAGAATCTCGTCACTTGTAGCATCGGGATTGTTGGCTTTATAAGAGCTAATTTCTAGTAGCGTATTCTTGCTTGCTTCTTTACAGGCGTCTTTGTCATACTTGCAAGCTGCTTCAAATTTATCGCCGACAAGGTGCATTTGATCGAAGGTTTCACTTAGCGGTGCTACTTTATCATCTGCTTTCTTTTCATTACTGGTTAGTTGAATGAGTGTGCTCGCAACATTGTGTAGTTCAGGTCTAAGAGATGAGTCGCTGAGGTGTTTTTGTACAAATATTTGAACAATACCATTTTTTATATTTCTCTCGACATTATCAGTGCATCGAGAGTATTCCTTTTGTACTTTGTTCATATCTGTTTCATTACGCTTTTTTAGCTCATATCGAACTGAGGCAATACAACTCATATGAGAGATGTGGGAATCGATTATAAAGTCGTCTGTACGCTCCGGTAGACTACGAGTTTTAAGTAAATAGAAGTTTTCATATGATAAAAGTTTTTCTCTTAGTTCATTTTTTGGTTTATCAAGTCCAGCTGCTGGGGCGTATAGGACAATCGCTTCACGAGGTAATTCAATACTTAATGAAGCAATTTCATCGATCATGCATAGGTTAATAGTTTCTTTATACTTGTCGCTTGCTACATTTGTGTCTATTTTTGAGATACATAGTTGGAGGCGGTCAGCTGATTGAGAGATGAGCTTGTCGTTAATGACTTTATCTGGAGCCAATACATTTGTGATATTTTGAGCAATGATAATGCCGCCAATCTTTTCATATCCTAGTGCTGTTGATTCATTCACACATTGTTCAGTGTTGGAGTTTCTTAGAACACAAGATTTTAACTCAGATAACAATAGTCGTGTTGTTTCTTCTTTTAGGTTTTGCTCTCTGTCTGTCAGCATCTCATCTACTAGTTTTGGAATCAGGTATTTTGCACCTTCAATCGTTAGATCTTTAGTGATGTCATCTGTGATTTTTGTTAGTTCAGCTTTGGTCTTTGTTTTATTAATTCTGGCAGTGAGACCAGTTCTTCCGTTGATATAGGTGTCTGCTATCTCCTGCGCCCTTTTTCCATTTTCAAGGGCATCTGTTAGCTTGCTAAGAATTATCATTGGTGCAATTGTTGCTGTTGCTTCTTTCTCGGCGGTGAGTTGGCACTTTTCTTTTGTGCTGTCGACAGCATTTGTAAATTCATCGATTGACTCGGTTTTTGCCAATTCTGTTTGAAAGCATTCTTGTACCTTGGCAGGAAGTGCAATAATTTTCTGCTCTTTAATTATTTGTTCTTTGTAATCGGAGAGTAGTGGATTAGAGTCAAACTCTTTAGTAAGAGTTTCATGTGTAATTTGATTTGCTATCTCACCAACTGCTAGATTCAAACAATTAACTGTTTCTCTTTCGCTAGGATGTGTTCCACCCTTCTCTATTGAGATGAGATGTTTTTTTCTAAGTTCAGCTGAACAGCTTCCAATAATTGCATTTACGTCATTTGTTAGTTTGTTTTGTAGCTCATAACGACCTTCCGCCATTTCTTCAATGGTTTTTGCCATAACATTCTTTGCCACGTGTAAGCTTGTCATTGCGGTGATTATATCACGACAGTTATTAGGATCTTGTTTTGTGAATTTTGATTGGGCGTCAATACACTCATCATAATCTTTTATCACTATTGTATCGATGACTTTTTGAAGTTCTTGACTGTTTGAGATTGATGAACGTATCTGTGGATGGTTGAGGACTGTTTGGCTTGTCACAACACGTCCAGCAGTTAATGTTAGTCGATTAATACATCCATCAAGATTTTCTTTAAACTTTTCAGTTGTTAATTTCTTTATTCCATTAAATTCAGCTCTACTGATTTTTCCTTCATTATTTATAATATTACCAAGTGTACACTGAGTGCTATTAGCTTTTATTGATTTCAATAAATCTGGGATTTCTATTTTGTTGGTATTTGTATCAACGAGGTAATCTGTAATGATCCGATCTTTAGTTAGATTATAGGCAGTGAGGATTGCTTCGAAGACGCAACCTTTGGCGACCTCAGATGATTCAATTTTTTCTTTGAACATATTATTTGATATACATCGATAATATGTATCTTTCGAGGCTAATTTGAGTTTTTCATATTCTTGTGTATCATCTTTGAAGTAGTTTTCAAAGTTATCGATTATCTGATTGTCTAATTCAATATCTGAAATTTTAATAGCTGCTTTTGTTGAGATTTTATCCGCACACTCAAGTACTTTGCCTTTGGAGTTTGCTATCTCTAAACATTTGTCGAAGTCTTTTAGGAGATTATTTACGTAGTCGCGGTAATTTATCTCGTTATGTCGCAAGATTCCCATGTCGCTTGCAATTTTTATGATGATTTTTTCAGTTACATCTCTTGTGACATTTTTTATTTTGTCCAACGGGGAGAGGTCTGGATTATTTTTTTCGATGGAGTTCATTATCTTCTTTAGTTCTTCACTAGATAAATTTTCACTGATAATTGGGACATTTTGAAACTGGTTGAAGAGGAAGTCGTCGCCAATTCCAAAGACCGAAGAGAATGATTCAATACTTGATATCGCTGCACTTTCAATTGTTCCCATTGTTGCTGAGAGTATGCCTGTATCAACAAAGTCTGTATTCAGTTGACCGAGTTGAATATTAAGTTGATTACAACGAAGTCTTATCTCGAGATATTCTCTTTCAAGCTGGTCAATTTCTGAAACGCTTTTGACCCCTTCGAGTTGACCTTGGAGCTCATGTAAAATCTTAAGCATATCGGATGTTAGGCTAGATGCTTCTTTTGTGATTGTCTCAATACAGTTAACACCTTCTGTACAAACCTGGTTTATACTTTCTTTATCAATGAGTGCAAATTTAAGATCATTTTCTGTAATACTTTGCTTATTAGTGCTTTCTATTTGTGCAAGGTTTTGAATATTAAAATGCACATCAAGTACTCCAACGAGTACATCTTTATCATTTTCATCAATGCAGTAAACTCCGGCACCCATATCACTTTTTGTTAGTAATTTAGAAAGTACACGGTTTCCTTCAATGCGGATATTTTGATCTTTTGGTAGGATGTTCAAATACTTTGTTGAACTTTTCACGAAACATTTTTTGTAATCAGTTTCTTCTAATTTGAATTCTCGATTGGCCCTGATTGGCACAATCGGCAATCGCTTATCAAGTGTAATGATATTATTACCACTTATTTTTGAACCTACTATCTTAACAGGTGTAGTGATTACTCCTCCACCACAGTGAAGAGAATGGCTTCCAGGTATTCGAGAGTTTTTAAGTTTTGAAATACATTCAGAATTTGCGATTATTTGAGTCTGCGAGACAACTTGGGCCGTACATAATTTGAAGCGGTTTTGATTTCTGGCATTGGCCCGTTCGTATAAGGCACAAGATTGTACACCAAGGTCAGGAAGTGAACTTTGATCTTCTTTTGTATGAAAGACTGCACTAAAGGAAAATGAACTCCAGCAGTAAAGCATACCTAGTAAATATTTAAAGCTCTTATTTTTAATAATAGAAATCTCACTTCTGTTATCACTACAATTTCTTTTCGGATAACCGACTAAAAAGCTTTAATAATCACTAGAATAGATTTGGTTCGGAGTTTTTATCGAGAAAAGCTAGTATACCATCAGCGACAGATTTGGCGAATTGATCTTGAAATTTTCCTGATATCGTTAGCTTAGCTTCATTCTCATTCGTAAGAAATCCAACTTCAATTAAGATTGCTGGTCGTTTTGAAAGAGCAAGTACATAAAACATACCTGGTTTGAGGCCGCGGTCTGACATCTTGTACTTTTTCGGTAAGATACTTGTTAATTTTGAGTGTACGGCCTGTCCTAACTCTTTAGATTTTGGTGCAACTCTCTCGATAATAAGATCTGTGAGTATATTATTAACGATCATTTCTTGGCCATTGCTGCCATTTCTGTTTTCTGCTCTTTCGACTTTCTTGATCACTTCGTCTTTGTGGTTATCAAGATAATAAGTTTCAAAACCATTTGACGACTTAATAGTTGCAGCATTGAGGTGAATCGAGACGAATATGTCGGCTTTTATTGTGTCTGCAAGTTTACTTCTTTTATCAAGGTCTAGTTCTTTGTCGATGGTACGAGTCAAGTATGCTGTATGACGATTTGACTTATTTACTAAGGTTTTAACTTTCTTAGCAATCGCAAGAGCGATATCTTTCTCACAGATTACTACGAGGCGCTTATTCTGCCATAGCTTCGCTTTTGCGCCACAGTCTTCTCCACCATGTCCTGGATCGATGAGAACACGTTTTGCACTAACGCTAAACGAGAGGATGAAAGTGAAAATTAGGATATAAGTTTTTGACATTACAAATATTATGCAAAAAAGTTTCACTTATATCAATGGAAGATATAATTTTATTTATACAAGAATCATTTTTTATAATAAAATATTGTTTAAATGAAATTTTTAGTCGTTGACGATGAAGCTTTGATCAGACAATTTATCACTCTTGTCTTAGAAAACAACTTCGAGAGTCCATCAATATTTGAGGCCACTAACTCCAAGGATGCAATTGATCTTTGTATGCAGCATCGCGACTTTGATGGTGTTATCACTGACTTTGAGATGCCAGGTGGAAATGGTGATCTGCTTCTAAATCATCTCTATGATTCGATGTTTAAAGGAAAAGTAGTTCTACATACATCGAGAGATCTCAATGAGCTAGGTGAGGCCACAAAGAATTACTCGGGTTCAAATAGACTTCATTATATTCAAAAGCCAACTTTGTTTAAGGAATTTACTAAACTTCTTTGCGATTTATTTACAAGTGTTAATGATGAAGAGTATCGCCGAGTTAAGATTGCATATTTCTATCGCTACAATAAGGCTCTTTGTGATGTTTATCTAAAAATAAATGATGAAAAGTATCTAAAGATTATTCATGCCTCGGATCATTATACTAAAGCAGATATTTCTAAGTACATCGATCGTAACCTCGATTATCTCTATGTGAAAGATCAAGACCTAGAGGCCTTTGCAAATCAAGTTGGTTCAACACCATTTTTAAAATTCATTGCTACTAATGAGGGACTTGAAGATAAAGAAGAGTCCTTTGTTAGAATACATACAATTTTGAAAGAGCTAATTTCATCAGTAGGGGTGGATAAGACTGTTATTGAAACAGCTGAAGTCTATGTCAAGACAGTTGATGAAGTGATGGCCGATAACAAGAATCTCACTAATCTTCTTTTCAAGTTAAGACATCGTAGAGACTACTTATATGATCATAGTTTTTTAACCGCGTGTCTCGCCTCATTTCTTGTGAAGAAAATGAGTTGGTATAATCCAAAAATGTTAGAAAAGTTATGCTTCAGTGCCCTCTTTCACGATATAACTCTTGTTGACCCTGAGATTGCGCTTGTTCATGATATTAGAAGCTCTGAGATTAGAAAATTTTCAATTGAAGAAATTACAGCATTTAAAAACCATCCGCTTCAGGTCGCTAAGCTTTTAGAAAATCTACCAATTTTTGATCAGGATGTTGAAAATATTATTTCTGCTCATCACGAGCTAGAAGATGGCCAAGGATTTCCAAAAAAGTTGCAGGGGAGAAGTCTTCGCCCTCTTACTTGTATTTTTATTCTTGCCCATGAGTTTGTGAGATTAATGTATATTCAAAATTTTGATGAGAGATCTCATAAAGATATACTAACTTATCTTTTCAATACGTATAATTCTGGTAACTTTCGAGATGTGCTCGATGCTCTTTATCAGACATTACAGCTTAATCCTCTGACAGAGGACTAAACTGTGTCTTTTTTCATAATTTCATAGAGACAATGAATTTTCATATCCTTGAAGTCTTCAGGGATACTCCACTTCGTTAGTTCTTTGATGTTGTAGTGTCTAAATAACTCATCATCTAACTTAAAAGAGCGAAGGTTGTTACTAAAGTAAAGTTTTCCGCCCTTCTTCAAGATCTGAGTACACTTCTTGATAAGTTCGATATGATCTCTTTGAATATCAAGTGTTCCTTCCATTTTCTTTGATTGAGAAAACGTTGGAGGATCCATAATGATAAGATCGTAGAATTCATTATTTTTTTCTTTGTTCTTTTCAAAGAATTTAAATACGTCTTCACGGTAGAAGAAATGATTTTCGAGATTTAGGTTGTTAAGTTTGAAATTCTCTTCGGCCCAGTCAAGATAGGTATTAGACATATCAATACTTGTCACAGAACTTGCGCCCATCGCACTTGCGACAGATAGTGATCCTGTATAGCAAAAGAGATTGAGTACTTTTTTTCCTTCAGCTTCTTTAATTAGCTTTTGACGAAGAGGGCGGTGGTCAAGAAATAGACCTGTGTCAATATACTTTGTGAGATTAACGATGAACTTCAAATCTCCTTCGTTAATAACAAATTCAATTCCTTTTTCATTGCTTTTGGCATATTTGAATTCATCATCTTGCTGTCTTCTTTCTTTGTAGATGATATTATCTTTCGGTATTTCACAAACCTCTTCAATAGCATCAAGAAGAAGTTGATCATGTCCTTTAACCTCATCAATTTCTTTTTTTCCCTTGAAGTGTACTACAGCATAGTTCTTGTAAATATCAACAAGGAATGGAAAGTCGGGGAGGTCTTTTTCGTAAACACGATAGGCCTCAAAACCATTGCGGCGGGCCCATTTCGCTCTATGTTTAAAATTCTTTTTTAATCGATTGATTATTTGCTCTTTCATTTAATCGCTTTTATTTGGTAGGCATGATTACCTGTTGTTTCAAACCACTGATATTCTCTAAAAATAACTTCTGGGTTTAAGTGTGACTCTTCCCCTGTTTGTGAGAGGTCATAATCATATATTGGCATTGACTCATCTGGATTGATTGAATCTCTTACATAGAAAACACCTTTTTCTGCACATCCACCTTGCTCTTCAAATAGTGTTTGTACAGTTGTTGCCTTCTTACGGGCCATTCTTGCTTTTGAGAGAAGACTATTTTTCTTTTTAAGATCTTCTTCTGTTGCAGCTTCTTCTTCATATTTTTGCGCTTTTTCGTTCATAAAAGGAGCGTATCCAGTTGTGTACGGACAGCCTTTAGTTGGCGCATGATCATTGAATCCAACAATAATTACAGCATGCCAAAAGCCGTGGTGCGTGTAGATAACATTGACAGGGGCCTTATTAGTCACAAGGGCATGCTTGATTTGTGAAACAATATCTTTTGGTGCTGATGCCACTGCCCATTGATTTTTATTTGGGTCTGCGTAGATAACATCACGGTTGAATTTTGGCAGAGTAACGAGCTCATGATCAAATTTGGCATCGACTTCTTTTTTGTAGCTAATCCAGTTATAGCTAGTACCATAATCTGCTTTTTCATCATCTTTTGATGTGTGGATGCGATCCCCATCATCATTGTATTTGAAATAACTTTTTGTATAGGGATATTGCTTATTAAGTGCAAGTTTTGAGTACTCATTTACTCTTTCAATATTATCTGTTCTCCAGTTTGAGATACGACTTTGGCCAATGCTTTCTTTCATGAGGGCCATGTAGTAGCGCTCACTAAGGTCTTGTCTTTGATCTCCTGTTAAGTCATTTAGATAGTTATTCCACCATTCCATTGTTCCAGTGAGTGACATATAGAGACATGAACCTGCATCTTCTTGATCAGGTACTGGCATAATATATGGAAGAAGATCGTTAAATCCTCCTGCGAACATTTCGTAGTCTGTACTTTCACTTGATGTACTAAAGGACGGGATAGATGATTTGGATATGGCATCGATTTTAATTGATTGTCTTCTTATATCTGACTCAGAAGCGAAGGTCATATTAGCAAATATAGCTATTAGAAACATCCATATCTTGTTCATTAAAACTCCTTTTTTAGTCATCTAAATATCTGAATATACTCTAATAGTTGATTCGTTTTGTCAAAATACTAAAGACTTGAGGGGGGAATACCGAATAGTTTTTGTCAAATATCGAGAAATGTAGGAGTTACAATGAAATTTTCGCGAAGCGTACTCGTTGCGTGCACATTCCTGGCACTCAGCGTAAATTCGTCTGTGATCAAAATAGCAGATGCACTCTTTGAGCACTCAAATCTCAAATCAAAGTTGGTTAGTTCCGGCATAACAGGAGAAGGTCTGACGAGAATGGTTAACGTTGTCGACATTAGTGTTAATTCTCTGATTAGGCCAGGTGAGCAAGCGAACTTCATTCAGATCGTGAAGGGGTTACCTGTTGCTTCTGAAGATCTTGGAAAGAAGAATAGACTTCTTAAAACTTTAAGTTCTCCAATGGACAAAGTTGGAAGTGATGAGTTTATTGAGTCCCTGAATGATTTAATTTTTATTGCGAATCGCTATAATATTTCTGGCTCTCAGACACTTTCGTGTTCGGTATGTGTTTCTGATGAACTTGCAAGAATCGGAATTCGAAATACTCTCTCATTTGTTTCAGACAGGAAGGTGGCAAAAATTCTTGAACGTATACCACAAGAGCCGAGAAAACTTTCTGTTTACCTCAAGCGTAGAATCACGAAACTTGGAATTAAAGATGTTACACAGTTTCTTTCGAAAGAAGATGAGCGAGCATTTGCTCTATTTCTCGAACTAAAATCTAGTGGTGATGAAGTTTTCTCAAGCTTTGTTGATGCAGTTATTAGTTTTAATAGAAGTTCTAAAAACTCAGTAAGCCTTGCTGGCCCTGAATCAATTGGTCAACTTTGGCGTGTGATCAACTCTGATCTTTCTGCAGATAAAATGAAATCTCTAACAAAAGTTTTAAATGAAGCTTCTAAGGAGAGGCCTGAAAAGAGAGTTGATGCTTTCTTCGAAGCTCTCACTAAAAGTGCAGATGGTGATAGTGAGAAAATTTCAAATATCGAAGAACTTAGAACTAAGAACTGTTTTTTTAACTAATCAAACTAAAGGTTATACTTATGAGTAAAAATAAAGTTTCAAAATTAGCAGCATATCTCTCTCTCTCTGGGATGATGTATAACTGCTCTCACATTCCAGGTCTTGGTAGGGATGTTTCAAGTGAAGGCTTTGTCCCTCAAACAGCCTATGAAGCATGGGGTACTCTTAATCATTCGGCGACCAGTTATCAGGCGACAGCTCTTTTTGTTGAAGAGGGTGTTGAAGTTCCTGGGATGGGATCTGGTGTTTCATGGGGGGCCGAGAAAGAAGCTTCATCGAGTTTAGTTACTCGTGTAATGGGGCCACCTCCTGAAGTATTTAAGGGACGACTCGAAACTCTAACTCCTGATAATCAAGAGTTATTTTTAAGAGACTTTTTAGGTAATTATAAGAAAGATGCCAATGGGTATAGAACATTTAAAAACGAACAAGGTCTAAAAGTCGACCTTGCTCGTGATGTGGTGGATGCAGAGGGTAATCCTAAACTTATTGATCTTTCAAAGCTTAAAGCTCTCGATGTGGAAAATGCATCACTTGAAGAGTTAACTGCTGTATTCGATGATTTCCTAGCACAGACTGATGGAAGACCAATGTCTTTTATCAAGCCACAAATTAGAATGAAGATGTTTAACGGAAATCTTCCTGGTCTTGACGGAAAGTTCTTTGCGACAACAAGAAATTATCGTGGAGCTTATCAGCCAAATTATAATTTATGGGTGCCAAATTTTGGAAAGGCACAAAAATATCTCATCAACGCTCACGGCCACAATGGTGGTGTAGGTGGTGGTTGGGAAATGAACTTTGTACCACTGTCTACTTATGGAGAGTTTGAAGAAATGGTTTCATGGTTTAGAAATGAGCTAAGCCAAGTGATTAAAGACCCATATGAGCTCGAAAGAAAAGTTAAGTTATTCCAGGCCCCTGGTCACCAGAGGATGGTTTTTACAAAACACTCGAATCTTCCAGCAGATAAGCTTGCTGAACTATATAGGATGGTTCAAACCTATATTGTACTTAGTGGGGTTCAAGGAAACACTGGTATCGAGTTCGCTAACTTTAAAAAGATTGTGCCGGATAGTGACCTAAAGTCTCTCGATGCTCGTTATGATCGTGGTGTTATTAGGGTTGAAGGGGACCGCTGGGCACCGAATACACTTGGTATTGAGTTTAGGGCCGGAACAAAAGATCTCGATGTCGCAAGGTTTTATCAAACAGTATTAGCGGCTCGTGTAACAGCAAATGATTATGATGGGCTTGCTGGAATTGATGACTATTCACTCTATAATAATAAAGTGATGGATACGAAGTATATTTCTCAAAAAACTGGTGCTCTTATGACGGATGTCGCGAAGGCGAAAGCTGTTCTTGATGCGGTCGGTATCAAAGAGGGGTATCGTATTCAGCTTTGGGATTGGACTCACAAAAAAGTTCCATATCTTTCAAGTACGAAGAAATCACTTCTTCGAACGCTGACAAAAGATTATATCGAGCGAGTGGCAAAGATCGATCCTAATTCTCCAAATGCAAAAGAAAGTGTTCGTGCACTTGGTAGGGAATGGACTCGAGCTTCAAGACTTACAGCAGACATTGAAAACTATATGAGACCGAAGAGAAAGTTTACGTATAGCAAAGATGTCTTAAACTTCAAAGTTCCTGAAGGAAGACAGCTGGTATCTGAAATTACTGATGTCAACAAGATCGATCTCGGTATTGAATACTCAGGAAAATTTCCATTAGCTGTAAGAGGAGACTTTTCTAAAGATCGCCTTGAAGATGGAAAGAGAGCGTGGATTCAAACGAAAGTTGACCTTTCAAGTGAAGAGCGTGAGGCCATCATTAAGAAAGTTGCTATGGACTTAAAGCGAGAGTTAAAAGGTGTCGAGGGACCAACGAAAGTAGATTCTGATGGTCACGGTCACGGTCTTGATGTTTCATATACAATTCGCGATTCTAAAAATAGAAAATGGATTGTTGAGTGGGACGGTATAGGACGTAGTTATACTCCTGAAGGGGAAATTATTGAAGGCTCTTCAAGGGGGGGATCAATTGAGCTTGTAACTCCTAAGTTTACTCCTGAGCTTAATGAGATGAATGCTGTATACAAAGCATTTGAGGCCAATAATATTCTTCCTCAACTGACTTCAGGTGGGGGACATATTAATATTGACCTTGCGGCCTTTGATGGAAAACCAAAAGAACTTGCAAGATTTCTTTCTGTCTTCCATGAGCACCGTAGTGTGATCTCATTAATGTTCCAGCATGTGGCAAGGTCTCATACTTCAGAACAACTTGATCTGAGTAATAACCTTGTACAGGCACTTAAAAACTTTGATGGGACTGAAGATGAGTTAAAAAAGCTTCTCTATAATGAAAGATATTTTAATACACGCTTTGGAAGAAAGTCTCGTTATGTACAGCTTGATTTATCAGCTTACTATCAAGATATAATACCAGAAGAATTTATTACAGATGACTTTGATATTTCTAATCCTACGACACCATGGAGAAGACAATTTAGAGTTGATCCAAAAATTAGAAAGGCCGAGTTTAGAATGTTTAATGCTCCTCGTGACGCAATGGAATCTGCACTACAAGTGAAGCTTGTAAGGGCGATGTTATCAAAAGCACTTAATGAAACAGAACCAGTAGGTGGTAAAGTTGCTATGATGACACATAAAACGTACTTAGCAGATCAGAACAAGGCCTTTAGTGATCTAGAGAAAATGTGTAATGATCTCGGTCTTGATATTAATGAGTATCGACCTGCTGTTGCGGAAGGGTTAGCAGAAACAGAGAAAACATTACGTTCACCATTCTATGTCCCTCTTAACGAGAGATTGAAAAATAACCCGCATCAAAAAGGTTGGGGGAATGCTTCAGATGCTCGACCTGCAGATCAGTCATTAGCTTCCGAGGGAAGAGCTTGGGAACCTGGTCCAGCAGATCAGTACAATACAATGACCAATGAGCATAGAGTTGAGGCCGCAAGAAAAGGGCAACAAATGAGAAATGGAATTGTTCCGGCAAGAGAGCTACCATACGAGTTTGTTAAGACTCAAAATTGCACCCAGCTTATTAATTCGATTCTTTAAAAGAAAAGGCGTCTGTTATAGACGCCTTTTTTATTTTGAATCACCAAGTAACTCTTCGATATATAATTTTAATTTCTTATGGGGCAGTGGTTTATAGAGAATATCACTTGCACCTTTTGATGATGCCTCCTCGCGAGAGACATCGACATTGGCCGTGATGAAGACGAAGGACTTGACTGAGATCTCTTTATTTTGAATGGCCTGAAGAAGTTCAAAGCCATCCATATTGGGCATTCTAATATCAGAGAAGATATAATCGTATTTATCTTTAGCAAGGAGTTCGAGGGCCTCGAGACCATCTTTAGCTAGGCTATAGTTAACATTCATATCATCCAAGAATATTTCATATAGTTCTAGTAGTTCAATTTCGTCTTCAACAAATAAGAATTTCATGCGACCCCAATTCTGAACGTGTCCGTTCGTTAATTATATCGCATAAAAGCTTATTTGATAAAAAACAATTGTTAATATTTATTCATGATTATTTAAAATCACTATTCTTAAAGAACTGAACATCTGGGAACTTCTCTTGAACAAGCTTGAGGTCCCATTCACTTCTTACAATAAAACATGGTCTCTCTTTATTATCGTAAGCAATATTTGAGGAGTTCTTACTTAAAAAGGTGTCCATTTCGCGTTCATTTGTAAATTTAAGCCACCTTACGGCCTGGAAAGGGAAAGGCTCATATTCCCCACGAACCCCATATTCATCTTCAAGTCTTCTTTTAACAACTTCAAACTGAAGCATACCAACAGCACCAAGAATTTTCTCATTTGTTGAGCTTCTTTTAAAGAGCTGAACTGTTCCCTCTTCTGAAAGTTGTTGAAGGCCTTTATCAAGTTGCTTAGCTTTCATTGGGTCTTTTAATAAAACCTTTTGAAAGATCTCAGGAGCAAAACACGGAATTCCTGTGAAAGTAATTTTTTCCCCCTCTGAGAAAGTGTCACCAATTTGAAATTTTCCAGTGTCATGAATACCGATAATATCCCCCGGAAGAGCATACTCTGTAATTTCTCTGTCCTGTGCTTGGAAGATTAGTGGTGAGGCGACTTTAATTTCTTTTTCTGTTCTTGTGTGAAAGATCTTTTGTCCTCTTTCAAATCGGCCAGAACAAACACGCATGAAAGCTACACGGTCACGGTGTTTCTTGTCCATATTCGCTTGTATCTTAAAGATAAAGCCTGTGAATTTATCTTCAGTTGGTAGAAGTTTTCTGGTCTGCGCATCTTCGTTGTATGGATAAAGCCTTACTTCCCTCGATGCTGGTCCCGGAGCCGCTTTGGCAAACATATCCAGTGTTTCTTTAACGCCAAAATTGTTAAGAGCTGAACCAAAGTAGACAGGAGTCATAATTCCCGCAAGAAATTCCTCTTCGTCAAACTCAGGCATAAGCTCAGCGATCATATCAAGATCATTTCTAAGCTTTTCCATTAAAGCAGGGCCAATATACTTATTAAGTTTTTCATCATCGAGGTTAGAAGCATCAATAATAGTTGGTTTGAAAGGATCATTTGTTTCTTTAAAAGACATGATCTTCTTTGTTTTAAGATCATAAACACCTTTGAAGTCAACTCCACTTCCAATTGGCCATGTCATCGGAACGCACTGAATTGAGAGAATACTCTCAATATTATCGATGAGCTCAAATGGATCAAGAGCATCACGGTCGTACTTGTTCATAAATGTGATAATTGGAGTATCACGCATACGACAAACTTCCATAAGTTTAATTGTTTGTTCCTCAACACCCTTGGCCGAGTCGATCATCATGAGTACACTTTCAACAGCTGTAAGTGTTCGGTAAGTATCTTCAGAGAAGTCCTTGTGTCCCGGAGTGTCGAGAAGGTGCATTGCTCTTTCTTCGTAAGGAAAAGACATAACTGAAGATGAAATCGAGATTCCTCTCTCTTTTTCCATTTCCATCCAGTCAGATTTAGCATAGTTTCCATGCTTACTTTTAACCATCCCGGTTTCTCTAATAACCTGTCCAAACCACAGGAGCTTTTCTGTCATTGTTGTCTTACCAGCATCCGGGTGGGAGATGATCGCAAATGTTGCGCGTTTTGCATTATCCATATCTAAATCCTTATTTTTAACTTTGAAAAAAAATACTCTATGTAAAATTTACGGCCCAAATAAACTATTGTTGTCACCTTATTTGAGCAGTTATATAAATCGCTAAATTCGTAGTTCGGAATGGGAAAGGCAGTACAAGTTGTTGTTGTGTTTGTTCTTTGTTCCCCGATTTCGTGTTAGTTTGTGTTGTGATTTCCTCGGACGTTTTTGTACGTTTCTCATTCCTAACTACGTCTCTTCTTACAATCCTTTATTTGCCTCTAAAATCTTTGCCATAATTTCCTTGTTAGATAATCCTCTCAGTTGTTTTGGAGAAATAATATCTGCTGGAAGCTTTGGAAGTTCATTAATCTTACTAGCAAAACATAGGTTTTTATTGGCCCAAACTTCATCAACTTTTTTAATTGGTGTGAAGTGAGGAGTTGTTGTACAAACCTGTGGCATTTCGAAAATAATGTCTCTAATTGTCTCAACGACTTCTGCGAAATCATCAAGCTCTGCTTTTGAGAATGATTCAGTTGGTTCAATCATTAGACCAAATACTTCTGGGAATGCAACTGTTGGAGCGTGAAGGCCAAAATCAAGGAATAACTTTCCAAGTTTTGCTACTGCCTGAGCCTTTGGAGTTCCACCTTTTGCAAGTGACTCAAACATCTCATTACTTGGAGTAATGATAAATTCGTGCATTCTTGGAGTCTCATCCGCACCAGCTGGAAGAGTTGGAAAAGATTTTCTAAGTCTTTGGTAGAGGTATCTTGCACTAAGTACAGATACTGCCGACATTTTCTTAACGCCTTCTTCTCCAAGTGCCTTGATATAAGTATAAGCTCTTACTTTGTGAGCAAAGTTACCACCATGACGGTGAAATTCTCCAATTGATTTCTCTGCTTTGTAAGTTTTAAAAGTTCCATTGTTATCTTTCTCAATCAGAACACCCGGTAGGAAAGGAATAAGTTTTGCACTTACTGCAACGATCGCGTCACCCGGACCACCTCCACCGTGTGGAATAGTCCAAGTCTTGTGAAGATTGTTATGAACGGCATCAACACCAAGTTTTCCAAGATCAATATGGCCAGCAATTGCATTCATATTGGCCCCATCCATGTAAACGAGTCCGTCTACACTATGGATAAGCTCAGCGATATATTGAAACTTTTCTTCAAATACACCTGATGTATTTGGATTTGTAATCATGATACCTGCTACACGCTCACCATCTTCTTTGATTACTTTTTCAAGTTGCTCAAGATTTACTTGTCCTCTTTCGTCAGCATCAATTGTGACAATACCAACAAGTTTTCCATCAACTTTCTTCGTCTCATATCCTGCAGTCGTTGCCGTCGCAGGGTTTGTTCCGTGAGCTGATCTTGGGATAATGATAAGGTTCTTCGTCGCCGCATTACCTTTATCTTCGTGATAGGCCTGAAATAATTTAAGACCAACAAGTTCGCCTTGCGCTCCTGCTACTGGTTGTCCTGTTACACCTGGAAGGCCTGTGATCTTTTTAAAGTCTTCTTGGATTTCATAAAGAACTTCTAATGATCCTTGGACATACTTCTCTGGTAGATCTGGGTGCGCCATTGTGAACTTAGGAAGACCTGCTGCCCAGTCATTGATGTATGGATTGTATTTCATTGTACATGAACCAAGCGGGTAGATCGCATCATCAGGTGATACGTTTAGTTCGCTAAGTTTTGTGTAGAATGCTTTTAGTTCATCAAAAGAAAATTTCTTAAGCCCACTTGCTGTGTGCTGAACAAATACTTCTGGAAGTTCTGGAATATCAAACTCAGAATCATTTGCTTTGAAGTTATTTCTAAAAAGATCAATAAGCTTAGAAAGATCTTCGTCTGAGTGAATATCAGAGAAAGAAATCTTAAGAAGATTCTTATCAATACCATAGCGATTAGAGATATTTTTTCCTGCAACAAGATTAAAATTATTATTAATTAAAAGTTCGATATTGTTTTTAACTTCAAGAACAACTTCATTATAAAAAGGAGCTTCAAAAGCAAGAGTTACACCTTCAAGGCCTTGGATATTTTCAAGGAATTTAATTGCAAATTCTCTTGATGTTTTAATCTTTGAACTGAGGCCTTCATCTCCGTGAGCAAGAAGTGATGCTCCAGCTGCTGTCGCAATAAATGATTGGTTAGAGCAGATATTTGATGTCGCTTTCTCTCTTCTTATATGTTGCTCACGAGTAGAAAGAACGATTGCTAAGCACTCTTTTCCGTCAGCGTCGATTGCCTTCCCAATATATCTTCCGGCCGTTGCTCTGATATCTGTTTTATTTGTTTCGTTGAATCTAATTCCAAAGATACCAAGCCCTGGTCCCCCAAAGTTAGCATCAAGACAAAGGTGTTGTCCTTCAGCTACAAACATTGTTGTACCTGTTTTATTAGAACCAAATTCACTTGGTCTTTGGAGACCATCTTTTGCCATCAGGATAGGATCGATAACAGCAATTGAACTTAGTGCATATTTATTAGCGATATCTGTTAGTTCATTGACGTCTTCCAGAAGTCCAAGTCCGTTTACCTGGTTAAATGCTAGCGCACAAACGCCCTCTGTTGCTGAAAGAAGCGCTTCAAGAGCATCGATATCTGTGAGACCACTTTCTTTACAAATTGGAGCGTAAATCACCTCAAGGTCAGTGTGCTTAACCATTGTATTTAAAACGGCCTTGTCGCTTGGGTAAATTGAATCACAAACAACAACTTTATTTTTATTCTTATGTAGTCTTTGTGCTGTTTTAAGAGCTTCAAAAAGACAAGTTGATCTTTCATATAAAGAAGCATTGATGGCCTCAAAACCAGTTAGTGCAGAGATACTACTTGCGTAGATCCAAAGTGTATGGAGAGTTCCTTGTGATCTTTCTGGTTGATATGGCGTATAAGCCGTTGTCAGTCCACGTAAGTTACATACAAATGGAACGATTGGGTCTTGCTTAAATTGTGGCAGACCATCCCCCAAGAAATTTAGTGGGATATTATTTTTGTCAGCAGTTTTTTCTACTAGGGCAATTAGTTCATCATATGAAGGAGAATTATCTAATCCTAACTTTCCATTGAATCGTACATTACTATCAATATGATCAAATAATTGATCGAGTGAATCTAGTTTAATTGTTTCGAGCATAGAAGAAATATCTTTGTCATCTGCCGCGATATAGAATTGATTTAACTCACGTGGTAAATCTTTTGGATTATATCCAAGTTTTGATTGATAATCTGTCATTTAAGTCTCCGTAATAATTTAAAAAGAATTGCCAAAACTTATCACGATTGATAGTTCTTATCTACTGGAATTAACATGACACAACGACCAAATACTATATTTCTTAAAAATGCTGATGATTTGTCTAGCAAGGACTTTGAGGAGCTTGCTTCACTTGGTCGTGAACATGGTGTTGATTTAGAAATATCTTCTGACGCAAAACTCTATTTTAAAGATGGCCTACTCTACTTACAGGAAGGTGGTGCAAGCTTCACTCTAAAATGGGAGGAGGAGCTTCAGGATCATCTAAAACGCAAGTATGCAATAACAAAAGAACCGCTGGCCAAGGCACTCGGGATTAAAGGTGGAAGTGAGAGAGTCGTGTGTGACTGCTCTTTGGGCACTGGAAAAGACGCAATGCTAATCCTTTCTTTTGGCGCAAAAATTATAGCGTTTGAAAGAAATCCTCTTGTTTTCATGCTGGCCCTTGATGCGTTAAGACGTGCCAAGAATCATACCGAGCTATGTACATATTTCAATAAAATTGAGTTGCGCTACGGAGTCGCTGCTAATAATTTCAGTGAACTTGAAAAGGTCGAGACATTTTATTTTGATCCGATGTATCCAGAAAAGAAGAAGAGCTCATCGCTACCGCGCAAAGAAATGCAAGTTTTTAAAAAGGTTGTTGGTGCCGATGATGACTTTCAGCTTCAGTTAGAAAGTCTGTGTAAGACAGGAAAGAAGGTTGTGTTGAAGAGACCTTTAAAGTCTGAAGTGATCCTTAGGCCATCTGCGAGTTTTCCTGGTAAGACAACTCGCTATGATCTCTATTTTATGCCGCTTTCTTGTCGCTAGTATAGTCACTGTATTTAATACTTTTAGCGTCATTCAGAAGATTTCGTATTTGTACAAATTGCCAAAGATGGCGGTGGTGAAATTGAGCACCATAAAGAGTTTGGCCATCTTTGTTTATTGTTCTGACAATTTGAATTGGAATGCTAATTTCATTTTCTCCAAGGGAGAGATTCGCAGTAATCTTTGTTTGCTTTTCAAGGTCTCCATGGTTTCCAGAAATTGTAAAAAGTAGCCCAGAAGTGGACATATCGATGGTTTGGCAGTCGATTATCATTTGAGAGTGTCTCACTTTTAAGCTAAACGGTAGACTCACGTGGTGTCTTGTTGCCCAGTCCCAAGTTCTCTTTGAAGAGTCAAAATATAGATTTCTAATACTTTTTTGAGTGAAGTAAGCGATTGATAAAAACGAACATAATTGTAAAAGATAAGTGATAAATGTTGTCTCTTGTGAGAGTTCAGGAATTATTAAATTTTTTGCCATGAAAGGAATAGCAAGCATAAGAACTTGTGCAACCATAAAAGCGTAGTAACTATACTTTCTCATTTTGATGATACTCATCGTGATACAAAGAGGCAGTAGCCAGTGATATATAATGTACGGAGGTTTTAGAGATGTTAAAAAAACTGCGAAGGACCAGTTTATTGGTAGATCCTTTGTTAGTGTAACGTAGGTAATTGCCATGACTGTCATTGCGGCATAAAAAATTGAAAGTAAGGTAAAAGAAATCGGTCTTTTGGTCATAACTCTTCCTGAGTAAGTTTGGTATCTTTCTTCTTGAAAGACAGAGCTATTTTAGCATGAGATTTTTCATGATAAGTAATATTTTTTGTTTTTTTTAAATGCGTTTTCATCATATTGTTTTTGCACAATTGATGCATTGCCGATAGGCTAATATTTCATGCATTTCTGGCACTTTTATGATAGAGTTCTTGAGTAAAATTATCTGACGGAGCACCAATGAAGGCGATTCTTTCACCTGCAAAGAAATTAAATTTTGATGATTCACATGAAGTGAAGATGACCAAACCACTACTTTTAAAAAAGACTGATATTCTTGTTAAAGTGATGAAGGAAAAATCTGTTACTGATATCAAAAAGCTAATGAAGCTCTCTGATGATTTATCTGAGCTAAATTATAACCGTTACCAGAAATATGAGTCTTCAAAAAAAGCTCCGGCGGCCTTTGCATTTGTTGGAGATACTTATCAGGGGCTCGATTTTAGGGGACTTAGTAAGAAGCAGCAAGAATATGCTAATGGTACAGTTTATATCCTCTCAGGTCTTTACGGTCTTCTTAACGTTTTTGATGAGATCAGTCCATACCGCCTTGAAATGGGAACTGGGCTAAAGTTTGATAGTTATAAAAACCTTTATGATTTTTGGAAAAATGATATCGCAAAGACTATAAATAAGTATAATAGTCAAAATGAGCCAATCGTTAACCTCGCCAGCGAAGAGTACTTTAAAAGCGTTAAACGTGAAGAAGTCGCTGCACCAATTATTGATGTTAAATTTCTTGAAAACAAAAACGGAGAATTTAAAACAATTGGCATCATGGCAAAAAGGGCCCGTGGAATGATGGCACGTTTTATTGTTGAAAATAAAGTACAAACAGTGGAAGAGCTTCAAAATTTTAATGTGGATAATTATAAATTTGATAAGAAATCTTCGACAGAAAATCTATTAGTTTTTAAAAGATAATATATATTAGGAGAGTTTTATGAGTAATTACCATGTCTATGGAATTGGAAATGCATTAGTTGATATGGAGTTTGAAGTTTCTCCTGATTTTCTATTAAAAAATAACGTTGAAAAAGGTCTTATGACTTTAGTTGAAGAAGATAGACAGACTGAACTTCTTCAAAACTTAAAAGGTTTTCAACATAAGCGTGGATGTGGTGGTTCTGCTGCTAATACAATCATTGCTGCTACTCAATTAGGAGCAAAGTCATTTTATTCTTGTAAGGTATCTGGTGATGAAGCAGGTGAGTTTTATAAGAAAGATCTACTTTCAAAAGGTGTGAAATCCAATCTTGAAAATAACGAGTACGACGGTACGACTGGAAAGTGTATGGTTTTTGTTACTCCTGATGCTGATAGAACAATGAATACATATCTTGGAACGACAGCTACTTTCTCGAATGATCAAATTGACTATGATCAATTGAAAAATTCTGAGTGGCTATATATTGAGGGTTATCTTGTAACTGGAGAGACTGGAATTAATGCGGCCATTGAGGCAAGAAAGTTTGCTCAAGCTAATGGAATTAAAACTTCACTCACATTTTCAGATCCTGGGATTGTTGGATTCTTTAAAGATGGGTTCAAAAAAATAATTGGCGATAAGAAAATTGATCTTATTTTTTGTAATGAATCTGAAGCGATGAGCTTTACAGATACTGATAATGTTGAAGCTGCTTATGAGAAAATGAAAGAAGTTGCTAATACATTTGCTATTACAACTGGACCAAAAGGCGCTCTTTTATTCGATGGAAAGGATAAGATTTATGTTATGGCCCAAAAGGTAGCTGCTGTTGACACAAACGGTGCCGGCGATATTTTTGCAGGAAGCTTCCTTTACGCCATTACACATGGGAAAACATTTGGAGAAGCGGGACTACTTGCTTGCAACTGTGCTTCCAAGCTTGTGACAAAGTTTGGTGCTCGTTTAGAAACAGAAGAAATTTTAGAAGTTAAGAAAACTATATTTTAGGAGTTATTAATGTCAGGAAGAGTTTTACTTAAAGAGTTATTTAACAATGCTCAAAGTTATATTGATCAGGAAGTCGTAGTTAAGGGATGGGTTCGTTCTGTACGTAACTCTAAGGCATTTTCTTTTATCGTAGTAAATGATGGAACTTGCCAAGATTCATTGCAAATTGTTGCAGATGCAAATCTTCCAAATTATAGTGCTCTTTCTTCAATGCTTACTGGGGCATCAGTTTCGATTTCTGGAAAAGTGGTTCCTTCGCAAGGAAAGGGGCAAACTATCGAGCTTCAAGCAATTAATGGTGAAGTTATCGGTAATGTAGATGATTCTTACCCTCTACAAAAGAAAGGTACTTCTCTTGAACATTTAAGAGACATTGCTCACTTAAGAGTTAGAACAAATCTTTTTGGAGCAATTTTTAGAGTTCGCCACGCTCTTGCTCAAGCAACTCACCGTTTCTTCGATGAGAAAGGTTTCTTCTATCTTAATTCACCAATCATCACAGCTGTAGACGGTGAGGGTGCAGGGGAGATGTTTAAAGTTTCAACTTTAGACCCAAATAAACTTCCAAAAAATGACAAAGGTGAAGTTGACTTCACAAAAGATTATTATGGGAAAGAAGTTTCTCTTGCTGTTACAGGACAGCTCGAGGCCGAATGTCATGCTCTTGGTCTTGGTGCTGTATATACTTTTGGGCCAACTTTTAGATCTGAGAACTCGAATACAAAAAGACACTTGTCTGAGTTTTGGATGATCGAGCCAGAAGTTTCTTTTGCTACTCTTGAGGATGTTGCTGATCTTGCTGCTGATTATGTGAAGTATATGATTGATTACGCACTTACAAACTGTCAGAAGGAATTAGACTTCTTATTTAATATGCCTTTTACAGATGTTGATAAGACGCACTTTGAAACGCTAAAGCATGTTAGAGATTCAAAGTTTATTAAGATCACTTACACTGAAGCTGTTGAGATTTTAAACAATTGTGGAGAGAAGTTTGAATTCCCTACTGCATGGGGTAATGAACTTCAAACAGAGCATGAGAAGTATTTAACAGATAAGCACTTTAAGGCACCTGTTATCGTAACGGACTATCCTAAAGACGTTAAGGCCTTCTACATGAAACTTAATGATGATGGTAAGACAGTTCGTGCTATGGACGTTCTTGTTCCTGGTATTGGAGAGCTTATTGGTGGTTCTCAAAGAGAAGAAGATCTTACTAAACTAGAGAATAGAATGGATCAAATGGGAATGGATAAGTCTGGATACTGGTGGTACTTAGAGCTTCGTAAATTTGGTTCAGTTCCTCACGCTGGTTTTGGTCTTGGGTTTGAAAGAGCAATTATGTATATCACAGGTATGTCTAATATTCGTGATGTTATTGCTTTTCCAAGAACTCCAAACAACTGTGATTTCTAAAAAAAATAAATTTCTAATTCTTCCTGGGATGAATCAGTCTCAGGAAGTATTTAATTCTCTTCTATCGCAGTCATTTTTTATTTCCTATTACAAAGACAGTGAGCACTTACCATTTCGAGAAATTTTTTATCAAGTTGATGAGGCCCTAAGCTTGATGGCCGAGGATGGGATTATCATTGCTCATTCTTATGGTGCACTAATCCTAATCGATTATTTTAAAAAGAGGGGAGAGGTAAGTAACTCTTTCCGTACAATTCTTATAGGCCCTGCATTTAAAGCGAGATTCTCGACAACTTTTTTAAGATTTTTACCATCTCGTCTACGTCTTCCCAGTCTTAACTCAAGACGGTTTCGTGTTCGAAGTTTTTGCTATGTAGAAGATTACCAAAGGCTAGCAAACTTACAGAACGCTTTTGCTGTCGCTGATTTAGAATTTCTTGGAATTGATTTTTCTATTGTCTATGACCCAAGAGATGAGTTAGTAGACACATCATTCTTAGAGTCCTTACCTTTTGCAAAAGAGATATTTTCAAAAGATTTTCCAAGACATTTGTATTTTGATTTTATTGAGAAATTGAAATAAGAAAAGCGACACATGGTCGCTTATTTTATTCAGTCTTAGGTTTTTGCTTATTGTTTCTGTTCTTGTTAAACGGTCTACGGTTTCTTGGTCTTTTGTTACCACCTTCTCCGTTATTACTGCCTTCTTCTCCACCTTGTTTCGAGGCGTGCTGCTTTGGTTTGTTATTATTCTGGTTTTGAGCTTGAGGGGCTTGGTTGTTTTCGCCAGAGTTATTTCTATTGTTATTTCTATTTCTGTTTCTGTTGTTGTTACGATTGCGATTATTGTTTCTTGGTCTCGCTTCTCTTTCATCAGATGATTCTGTGTCATCATTTTTGAAGTTACTTTCAATTGGAGTGTTATCAATTGC
Organism: Bacteriovorax sp. Seq25_V; assembly: GCF_000447795.1. Lineage (NCBI taxonomy): Bacteria > Pseudomonadati > Bdellovibrionota > Bacteriovoracia > Bacteriovoracales > Bacteriovoracaceae > Bacteriovorax > Bacteriovorax sp. Seq25_V. The sequence continues at coordinate 182,657 of NZ_AUNI01000019.1, forward strand.
TAATGTATCTCCATCGTCATCTAGAATAATCTCTGCTGATTGTCCATCGTCATCATCACTATCGATTTCTGTCACATAACGTCCGAGAATCTTTTCTTCTTCATCACTGACTCCAATAACTGTTGAAGTTTCTTGAACAATAGATCTAAACTGAGTAGGGAATTCCCATCCTTTTGGAGGCATTGATTTTCTATCTTCAAACTGATTCTTGGCATATCTTCTGATATAGCCTTTATCTGTTAGCATATCGAATTGTTCTTGCATTAAATGTAATTTTATTACCTTTCCGGTATCTCCATTCTTTGCACGGATAAAGCTCTGCTCATGCGGAAGAAGTTTACGCTTTTCTGTGTAAACGTCATCCTCGTATTTGATACAGCATTTAACTTGACCACAAACTCCATTGATTTTTGATGGAATAAGCGCAAGATTTTGGTTCTTTGCCATCTTGATTGAAACATTTCCGTAATTTGATAGAAATGATGAACAACAAGTTTGTAGTCCACAGGCACCGATAGCTCCAAGAGCTGCAGCCCTGTCTCTAACAGAGATTTGACGAAGCTCAATTCTCATCTTAAGGTCGCCTACGAGATCTTTTACAAGACCTCTGAAGTCAACTCTCTCTGGAGCGTTGAAATAGAATACGGCCTTCTTTCCAAACTGAATGAACTCAACGTGTGTAACATTCATATCAAGATTATGTTTTTCAATAAGACGGATGCAAAGGACTTCAGCTTCTTTTTCTTTTTGCATGAAGCTTTTTTGTTCTTGAATATCTTCGTCAGTAGCAACTTTAGCAATTGTACGAATAGGGAGCATGCTTTTATCAAAATTAACCGTGTAAGGAAAAGAGTTGATATAACCAACTGTCATCCCACGGTCACTCATTGCAAGTACCTTTTGGCCGTAGACGAATTTTCTCTTTCCTAGTAAGAAAGGTTGGCTACGAGCATTTCCAGGGAAGCGAACGCGAATAAAAGTTAGTTCCTGACCGTCTTGATATTTGTCATCACTATCACTTCTTTCTGATTCATTTGTTTTTGAAGCAGTGTTGGCCTCTGTGTTGCTCTTTGTATTTTCTGTATTTTCTGTCTGTTCTATATGTTCAGTATTTGTCATTTTTTGCCATCTAGTGTTTTAAAATAAGATTCTCACAGTAAATCAGTGAAATGTCTAGTTATGATGCGTGATGAAAAGCTTGCTTAAAGGATTTTATTTGCAAGTGACGTGACTCTGTGGGCTAAGGAATTATTAAACTCACGTTGTTGTTCAAAGTCTTTTAAGTCATTGATGATTGTTGGAATCTTCGCTTTATTCTCGCTGAAGTGAGTTGTAATTTGCGTCATAAGCTTGATGAACTCATTCTCATTAAAGTTTGAGTCTTTTACGGCCTGAGTCAGCTCAACTGTGGATCTTGTTTGAATAAAGCTGGCAATTGCTCTTGCCGTAAAGTCATCTTTTGAAGAGAGATAATCAAAGACCGATTTAAAGCGCGTAAAGTCAAGAAGTTCACCCTCAGAGCTCAGCGTAAGATTTATGGCCCTCGAGGTAATCGTTGGCATAATTTGCTGTCTTTCAGAGTTTATAAGAAATATCGAGGCCTCAACTTCGGGCTCTTCTAAAGTTTTTAAAAGTTTATTAGCAATCGTATCTGAGATCTTATGAGCATCTTTAATGACAATGATTTTACGAGTGAGTTCGATTGGTCTTGTGCCTAAGAAAGAGAAGAAGTCTCTAAACTCATTATTTTTAAGTGTGTAATTCTTTTCATCTGTCTCAATGAAGAGTATATCCTGGTGTTCACGCGGACTTTTTTTCTCTGTTATTGACCTTAGAAATTCGTTGATCCACTCAAGGCCCTCATCAAGATTACATATCATCGTCAATGTATAAAAATGGGCCATTGTCCCATTCTTATACTTTGCAACTAAAATTTCTTTGAGTTTTTGAAGTTCGCTGGCCATGATCTAATTGAAAATTAGTTCATCAATTTCAGATTTAAGTTTAAGATAAACTTCATCCGCAGATTTTGAACCATCTATTACTTTGATTCTATCTGTGAATAATTCAGCACAAGCATCGTAACCTTCAATTAGTTTTGAATGGAATGAATCATCACGAGACTCGAAATAATCTTTTGGAAGATTTCTCATTCTTTGTCTTTCAAGAGAAGTTTCAAGATCAATTCTAATATAGAAAGTTTTATGTGGTACTAAGTTAAGAGGGAAGATGGTATGCATTTTTAAAACGCTCTCTATCCCAAGTCCTCTCGCTACACCTTGATAAGCAATAGTACTATCAAGGAAACGATCACAAATGATGATTGTGTTTGGTTCATTAAGTTCTTGAAGAACAACTTCAGTAAGAAGTTGCGCTCTGGCCGAACAAAAAAGATATGCCTCAGTTGTCGGGTGTAGATCTTTTTCTGAGTTTAGAATTGCTTGTCGAAGCCTTTCTCCGAAAGAAGTTCCGCCTGGCTCTCTTAAGACAATAACATTAAAATTACGATCTTCGAGATATTCTTTAATTCTTACAATTTGTGTTGATTTTCCTGCGCCTTCAATTCCTTCAAAGCTCATGAAGAATGAACCAGGAAAAGCCGGGCTTCTAAAATTATTGAGTAGTGTAGGATCTATATTTTTCATGCTTTAGTTTTATCATACTAAAACATTTGATGACTAGTATTTCTTAGTAAATTAAAGAACTTCGCTCTATTCTATTAGTTCGCCCTCTGCGTTAATTGTATCTCCAATTGGATTTCCATCTTCATCAATTGGCCCTAGGTTTCTTGAAATATCTTCTAATTCATCAAGAGGCATATTCTCATCAAATTGATTTGTTAACTCTGGATCGATTGTATCTTTTGATACTCTCTGTCTAATTGGATCTAGCTCAACAGCTTCTGTTGCATCGTCAAAAATTGCTTCTGGTGGAACTTCTACAAGTACACTTTCATCTTGCATTTCTTTCTTTGCAAATTCCGCATCACGAATACTTTCAGAACTTCTTGTGACAGTTCTTCCTTGAGTTACTTCAAGTGCAGGCCTCTTTTCAGCACGTGCCGGAGCACGAGTCGGTTTCGATTTTCTTGCTGTTGGTTGTGGTTTGGTCGCTTTGGTTTGAGTAAATTCTTTTTTAGAGACAGGTGTTGCGGTCTTCGTGACCACTTCTGGTTTTCCAGACATCGTCTGATAAAAATAATAAATACCAGCGAATGCAACCAGAGCGAAAAGGAAAGTAATCATTGTTGATGAGCTTTCTCCTTCACTTTCAGTTTGTGTTACATTCTTATGTGCGTTCATTTCTTCGATGTGATGTTTTTTCTTACCTTCGTTAAGGTGTCCAACATAAGCAAGACCAACAAGGGCATCTTTCTCGCTCGCATTGTGAACGGCCTTGGTTATGGCCCTGTCAGCATCGTAGATACTATTTGTAAAAATATGTCCATCTGGTCTGAATGGTAAGTTCTGATGAGTCTTTTCACGTCGATCAAAGCCTTCTATATCATGAATTTTTCCCCAGCTCGAACCATTATCAATTGAGATAAAATCAATTGGTAAGATCTTATGAGTTGCAAGCATTGCTTTGATTTGATCAGTTGTATAAGGACCTTCTTTCTTACCTTCTATAAGTAGGTAATAATCCTCTTTAGCTTCAGCGAGATTTTGTGTTGAAACGAGGGCCGGTCGACGACGTTGAAAATATGGGTGCGAATAGACAGAAGTCCATTCTGCTTCAGTTACATTTTTAACTTTTGTTTCTTCACTATAAAGATTTGCATCTGCAAGAAAATCTTTTAAATCAATATTCCAAAAGGGACCAATAACTTTTCCCTCCACAAGAATTTCGTAGATTTCTTCACTCGGGTATTGATGATGATCAATCTGCTCTTGAGTGAGTAGATAGTCTTCAATTGATTTTCTTTGATCATTTTTTAAGGCATTACCCATACGATGTCCCCCATAGACATTAGAATCTAAGAGGCGTATCGGCACTTTTTACCACTATTTTAGGAAAACTTGATAAAAATGATTTTAAACAAAAAAAGGAGACTCGAAAGTCTCCTTTTCATTATAAATTAAATACTTAGATGGTACTTAGAATAGTGTGTAGTAAAGAGTTGTCCCTACAGCACCTTTGTTCCACCACTGGTGTACACCTGTTGCGTAGCCGTCATTTGATTGAACAATCCATGATTCAAAGTATAGAGATACTGAAAGAGCACCGATTGAGTAGTCTGCAGAGGCAGATAGAAGAATATTGTCGCTTCCTTGAGTGTTAGAAGCAGCATCCTTAACATTGTCTTTGTAGCTATACCAAATGAATGATGGAGTTACAGAGAAGTTATCAGTGAATGAATAAGTTGGAACAACACCGATTGAAAGAAGCTTATCTCTCTTGAAGTCACCAGAGTTTCTATTGTACTGAAGAATATATGGATTAGATCCAAGAGTAAATTTTCCCCAAGTTTTAGAGAATGAAGTATATAGGTAGTGGTAACTATCGTAACCTGTCTTTCTTGCTTCATCATTAACAAAGTAGTTTCTCAAAAGGAAACTCATGTTCACGCCATGCTTTTCTTCTGTAAGAATTTTCGATCTTGTAAATCTAAACTCAGTGTTGCTTAGTTCTGTATGGTAGTCACCTTGACCTTTTTGAGTTTTGTCATGTGAAGTTCTAAACATAGGCTTAAGAGTCAGTTTATGATATTTGTCGATTTTGTAGTTTAGGTAAACATAGTTATCTGAAGTAAAACCATCAGCACCTTTTGAATCAATATAAGTATCATTTAACCAGCTTACTGAAACTGGAGATTCTTTAATTTTGTTCCAAAGATTTGATAATGTCGTCGTTGATGTCGACGGGCTTGTTGTCGTTGCAGTATCAGCTGCTGTCGCGCCTACTGCTGCTACTAGTGAAAGTGCTAGTAAAAGTCTCTTCATTCCTTGTCCCCTTCGTGTGTTATATGCCTAATCAAGTTAACTTTTTATTAATCGTGTTACCTAAAATGACAATTTCCTGACAAAAAGACAACAATTTTAACAAAGACCTATACCATTTCTTGCTAAATGTAAGAAAAAGTAATTTTTTGAACAAAACCATAAATAAATTTACATATTCCTCAGTGTCGCAATGTCTTTTTGACACCAAAATGTCGCGATAAAGTGTTGAATAAAGGTAAAGTGATACCTATACTTTAACTAATGCTTATCCTAATGAATATCGCACTCATTCTTCGAACGGTTTTTTTTCCTTTAATAAGGTTACTTTCTTTAATTGTGCCGGCCTTAAAAGACAGGGCCCAATTCGAGTATGAGAATCAACTATCTCCTTATAGTGAAAGTTTTAATAAAGTGGGGCGTAAGGCTGAGATTGCTTTTCATTTCTCTAGCGAAGGAGAGCTCGAAATCATACGGCCGATTATTGATCAAAGTCTTATTCAGGGGCATTATGTCGAATTGCTTTTTACATCACCGAGCGTTGAAGCAAAAGTTGTAAAACTTTGCTCACTATATCCAGAAAAGGTGAGGTGCTTTCGCATGCCTCTAGTCAGTTTTTTTCCAATCTTTTTTGGGCACAATAACTATCGCTGGCAAAGCGCAGATAAGCTTTTAATGGTACGTTACGACTTTCTTCCGGAACTTATTTGTATGAAGCCTTTTCTTTCTAAGTTCATTCTCTTTGCAGCTTCCGCAAAGAGTTCCTCAAATAAAGATTGGCGATTTATTTTAAAGCGAGGAATTTATCAAGTCTTTGATGATATCTTTCCTACAACAAAAGAGGATGAGTCCTTCTTTCGCTCTAAACTAGATACTAGGAGAGTGAAGATACATGGACCAAGTGAACTACGATCACTGCAGATTAATAAGAGGCAACTTCAATTTAACTTTCATCAAAATGAATTACATCATGCTCTACACGACTTAATCATGTTAAGACCAAAACGCTTGATGATAGCTCAGTTATGGCCAGAAGAGCTCCCTTTTTTGCAAACTCAAAAGCTTATCTCAAAGGTATCATCAGGAGAACTTCTCTGCTACGTTGCTCCCCACCGTTTTGATAGCGCATTTGTCGCACAGTTAAGAGTAGGACTTGAAGAAATATTTAAAGATCAGGTGCCTATTTACTTTATAGCCAAGGATGCAAAGGCCAGCGATGTTACAGAAATTTCAAAACAGTCTCAGCTAGTTCCTGGTGTCATTTTAAGTTGCCTGCCAGGGATTCTATGCGAACTCTATCCTTTATTTGATAAAACGTATGTTGGTGGTGGCCTTGGTAAAGGAGTTCATTCGCTACTCGAGCCATTCGTGGCCGGCAGCCAAATTGCCTGCGCAAGCAATGTTGATCGTTCAACCGAATATGATATTGCACTTTCTCTTGGGCAAGATATTTCAATTATTAATTCATCTGTAGACTTTGAAAGCTTCCTTAGCAAGGATGACTATAAAGATATTGATATTGCACACTTTATTGAGGACAATGAGAAAGCGCTGATTGGCCTACTTAGACTTTTGGAAATTACTAATGCTTAAAAAAAATATTGATACAATTATTGTTGGCCGTAATTATGTTTCATACTTACTAGGTTTTCAGCTTCTCTTAGAAAAACGCGACGTGCTTCTACTTGAAGATGAAAGACTTTCAAATGGGCACGGTCATTTCAATTATTTCTCTCATATTGAGCGCTCTTTTATTAAAAGCTGGGCCGAGAGTATTTCAATTGAGGACACTCTTGATATCGACAACTATCTTGAGGTAAGACCTTATATTAGTAAGCTTGGTGATCGGGAAGTTCTACTTGGTAAGAATAGTCCTTATTCTAATCTAAGAGAGTTATCTCGAAAGTTTCCTGAGCTATTCAGTGAATTGTATATCCATATAAAAGAAAATCTTATCCTTGAAGAAGAGTTTAATGATAGTTACTACAAGCTATCTTCTCGACTTGGAAATACTCTTTGTCGCTTTAAGACGATGCAAAATATAAATGTACAAACTTTCATGCATCACAGTCCTGAAGTTTTTAATGACCTTTTTGAAATATTCTATAAAAGCTTAACTGAAGAAGGTGACAATCAAGATCTTGCATCATTGTTTATATATTCTTCACGCACGATTGTTCATAATGTTTTAACTGATAAACTTTCAAAAATTGAGGCCATACATCTCTTCCTTTCTTTGCTCGGACCAAGATATTTCTTCAATACAGCTGAACTAAATAAGAGTCTTGAAATATTACTTGTTTCTCGTGGTGGATTTTTCCGTTCTAGCCCGATTAGGGAGTGGAAATTTCATAAAGGTAAACCTTGGTGTGTAGAATTAAATAGTTTTGAAGGTATTGTTCATCCAAAGCATATTTCTTTTGTTGGCGGAAGGCCTTCAAGTTTTCCTTTAAAGTTTGATACAAAAGGCACTTATACAAATTTTAATATTAAATTGACTCATGATAAGTCTTTGACTGACTCTTTTGATAAGTATCTTTTTAAGGTAAATAAAATGGGGACGCAGTTTCCTTTTCTTTGTCTTACAAATCATGAAGGAAACAAGGTCGCACAGGTTTTCTCCCGCACAGTAGAGTGTCAAAAGGCAGAATTCTATCGTGAAGAAATTCGTGAGCTATTAAAGCATGAGAGAGTTATTGAATCAGGTGAGGAAATGTCTCAAACTGAAGTTGGACAAGAGGTTGTTTGTTCACATAGCTTTGAAAATGTTCACATTCCAAGTAAAGTAGTGATTCGAGACGCTGGAAATGCACTGGAGAATACTCAGTTAAAAGACGTTCACTATATTGGTCCTTGTCAGCGATCTCCGCTTGGTCTTTTGAGTTCACTTTTAGAAACAAAAGATTTTAGAAATTTTCTCTAATCTTAGGTTATAATAATCCTATGAACTTTTTAAAAAGCACTACATCAAGTAATACTGGTCAGGTCGTTGTTGAATACGTTCTGATGCTCTTAGTGATTGTTGTGCTAGCTTCAACAGTCTTTAATATCATCAAGGCCCGTCTAAGTTTTGATCCGGCCACTTGTCCCCCTGGAAGCTTGAACCCGATCTGTGCTGTAAAGAGCCTTACTAATAGTGATGGGGATGAGGCCTCGAAGTATCGTTCATTTAGACTTGCTCGCTAAGTTACTGAATTTACAGTAACTATTGTAATTAAATATCAATATCTTACACCTATTTCCTGTAAAATTTACACTAACTCGTTGAAAACCTAGAAACATTTGTGCGTTGTGCTATAACTGAAAGGTAACACACAAATAGAACGGGAATTTTTTCTAGGAGAACGAAAATGAAAAAGGGAAATAAGCAAATTTCACTTTTATTAAGCCTGATGGCAATCTCATTACCAATGGGACAATCTTTTGCACAAGAAGATCCATTGTTAACAGAAACTGCTGATCAAATCGTAAACACTGATCAAATTGATATCGAAGGACTTTACTCTCAAAAGCAAAAGCAACCTTCTCAAGCTGATCGTATTCAAAAACTTCGTCGTGAGCTTGAAGAAAAGCACGAGCAAATGATGAGAAAGAAAGTTGAAGACATGAGACTAGAAGAAGAGAGAAAGCTTGCTCGAAAGCTTCAGAATGCTCTTAATGGTCAAATGCAAGCAATGGATCAGGTTTCAACTCAAGCAGCTGCGCCTGTTAAAACTGTTGAAGCGGTGGCACCTGCTCCACAAGAAACACTAAATAATAGCGTTTCACTAAGTGGTGGTTTCATGAGCCTTTCAAGTGATACTCAAGATCTTGAAGCGGGATTGAACCTAAGACTTGGTGTTGAAAATAGAGTTCACCCAAATATCACTGTTGGTGTTGGTGTGAGATATGTTTCTCTTGATACTAAAGATCAAGATAACAACTATATCAACTATGGTAGCTACGGAAGTAACTATTATGGAATTTATTCAAATAATAATTCGATTTATAATGAAGCGAGAACAATTAACTTTAAGCAAGTTTCTTTCGATCTAAACTCTAAGTTCTACTTCACAGTAGATTCAAAGATTAGACCATTTGCTGGAGTAGCTGTTGCTTATAATAGAGGATCATTTAAATACGAAGAAAATAAATCTTATTACTACAATGGTAATAATTATGGAGATGAGAAAGTTTCGAGCAATAATGTTTCTGGTGCAGTAATGGTTGGAGCTCAGATTCAGTTCTCTAAGCACTTTTCTGCAGAGATTAGCGCTCAGTATGAACGAGCTCTTAATTCAGGAGTTTCTGACCTAAAAAATTCTAATACTCCAGATGAGCAAAGACTTAGAAATCTTGCGCTTGATTTAGAGGAAGCGAATATTGCTTCAATCAATGCAGGACTTTCTGTAAACTTCTAGTAAAAAGCTCAACAATTCCCGTGTTATTATTTAATTGGCCTACGTAAGTAGGCCTTTTTTCGTCTAATAAATCTTTCATTTAAACCGATACTCGTCTATCATAAACATGCACAATTATTCAAAATACCCCAAGGAGTACATATGTCACTAAAACCTGTTTATTTGGTTGAAGGTAAGAGAACGCCACATGCGAAGGCCGGTGGAGAACTAAAAGATATTCAAGCGCCATTCTTAGGAGCATATCTTGTAAGGGCCCTACTTGATAATACATCAATTGCTAATGATGAAGTTGATGAAGTTATCTTTGGTAACACGGGAACACCTGCAAAGTATCCAAATATCGGGAGAGTGATTGCTCTTGAAGCGGGACTTGATAAAAAAACTTCTGGTTATTCTGTTCATAGAAATTGTGCTTCAGGTTTAGAAGCTGTTTCACAAGCATTCTTAAAAGTTGCTAGCGGAAGACATGATGTAATTGTTGCTGGTGGTGTTGAATCAATGTCAAATATGCCATTAATTTATAATAAGGAGATGACTGAGCTTTTCATGAATCTTATGAAAGCAAAATCGATGTCTGACAAGATTAAAGTTATCTCAAGCTTTAGACCTCCTTATCTTTCTCCTATTGTTGCAATCGAGCAAGGTCTTACGGATCCTTTCTGTGGGCTAAATATGGGACAAACAGCTGAACTACTTGCAAGAGAGTTTGGAATTACAAGAGAACAACAAGATGAGTTTGCTAACCTTTCACATCAAAAAGCCGTTGCTGCAATGGAAGCAGGAAGATTTGCAGATGAAATTCTTCCTCTCGCAGTTGGTTATAAGATGGATAAGCTTCTTATGAATGATGTTGGTCCACGTGCGAACTCTACAGTTGAAGGTCTTGGAAAAATGAGACCATACTTTGATAAGAAGTCGGGAACAGTTACTGTTGGTAATGCTTGTCCTATCACTGACGGTGGTTCGGCAATTCTTTTTGCTTCAGAAGAAGCAGTAAAAAAATATAATCTTGATCCAATGGCAAGAATTGTTGATTATCATTTTCATGGTCTAGAGCCACAAAGAATGGGAATGGGACCACTTCTTGCAATGGATGGACTATTCAATAGAACGGGGATGACACTTGATCAAATGGATCTTGTGGAAGTTAACGAAGCATTCGCTGCCCAAGTAATTGCTGTAAATATGGCAATGAAAGAAAAGTCACTTGCTGAGAGATTTGGTCTTTCAAAAGCATGGGGAGAAATTCCTGCTGAGAAACTAAATGTTAACGGTGGAGCAATTGCCCTTGGTCACCCTGTTGGCTCAACTGGTTCAAGACTACTTGTAACTCTTGCTCACGAGCTTAAGAGAAGAAAAGCAGGCTTTGGTGTTGCGTCTCTTTGTATTGGTGGTGGACAAGGTGGTGCTTGTATCATCGAAAACCTTAAGAAATAATTTTAAAAATTTGGAGATACATATATGAGTTATAAAAGAATTAGTTTTGAGACAAAAGAAAATATCGCCTATGTTGGAATGGGTTATAACTGTACAAAGGCAATGACTGTTCTAGACGAAGAGACACTAAATGAACTTCAAGATATCGTTGAAGAACTTCATGGAAATGCTTCATCTTTAAAAGGTGTTATTTTTCATTCTCATAAAGACAGATGTTTTATCGCTGGTGCTGATATTAATCTTATCTCATCAATGAAGACTGAAGCCGATGGACAAGCTGGGTCAGAAGCTGGTCAAAAAATCTTTAATAGAATTGAAGATCTAAAAGTAACAACAGTTGCTTGTGTTGGCGGTGTTTGTCTTGGTGGTGGGCTAGAGCTTGCTCTTTCTTGTAATAAGATTATTACAAGTGATGATAAAGGTGTTCAACTAGGACTTCCTGAAGTTAAGCTTGGTATTATTCCTGGTTTTGGTGGGACATACCGTCTTCCAAAAAAAGTAGGTCTTCCAACGGCACTTGATATGATTCTATCTGGAAAAACTCTTGATGGAAGAAAAGGTAAGAAAGTTGGCTTAGTTGAGGAAACTTATGCTAAAGAGCGTCTACTTGATATGGCCCTTAAGCATTTAGGTAAAACTGAAAAGAAAAAGTCATTTAAAGAATCTTTAGAAGATCTTGCAACAGATAACGTATTAACGAAGAAAATTATTTTTCAAAAAGCACGTGAGAGTGTTTTAAAGAAAACTAAAGGTTTCTATCAAGCACCACTTAAAATTTTAGATGTAATGGAAGCTGGTGTGATGAAAGGTCGCGCAAGCTACCTTGCAAGTGAAGCAGAAGCTTTTGGAGAGTTATGTGTGGGTGATCAAAGTAAGAACCTTCAACATATCTTTTTCATGGTCGAGAGCTCAAAGAAATACCCAGGTATTAAAGGTGAAGGAAAGATAAAGAAACTTGAAAGAGGAGCTTGTCTTGGTGCTGGTACAATGGGTGGCGGTATTGCTTGGTTAATGGCCAAGAATGATATGAAGCCAATTATGAAAGACTTAAATCAGACAGGACTCGAGCTTGGTCTTAAGCAGTCAGCTTCTAATTTCATGGGCGCTGTTAAGAGAAAGAGAATGTCTTACGACGACTTTGAAAGAATGCAAAGATCAATTATTGCACAAACTGACTTTAGAGGTTTTGGACACGTAGACCTTGTCATTGAAGCAGTTGTTGAAAATATGGACATCAAGAAGAAAGTATTTGCTGAAGTTGAAACTAAAGTTTCTAAAGACACTATACTAACTTCAAATACATCTTCACTTTCAATCCAGGAGATGTCGACTGCCCTTGAAGATTCTTCAAGATTTGCGGGTCTTCACTTCTTTAACCCAGTTCACATGATGCCTCTTGTAGAGATCATTACTCATGATAACGTTTCTCCAGAAACTGTTGAAGCTCTTTATAACTGGGTACTAAAAACAAAGAAAACACCAGTTGTTGTAAAAGATGGTCCAGGATTCCTTGTAAATAGAATCCTCATGCCATTTATGAACGAAGCAGGATTCCTTCTTGAAGAAGGTGTATCGATGAAAGATATCGATGATGCATGTTTAAACTTTGGTATGCCAATGGGCCCATGTCGTCTTCTTGATGAAGTAGGGATTGATGTTGGTCAAAAAGTTGCAAAGATTATTCACGATGGTCTTGGTGATAGAGCAGCGTCTTCTTCATTAACTGGAAAACTCGTTGAGAAAGGTTTCCTTGGAAGAAAGACATCAAAAGGTTTTTATCTTTATGATGAAAATGGAAAAGTAGCAGGTCCAAATGCTGAAGCTCTAGCGATTTTCCCAAAAGCAACTAAAAAAATGACTGAAGTTGAAATTCAGAAAAGAATCTTTCTTCCAATGATTAACGAAGCTGCAACAGTTCTTGAAGACAAGATCGTTGATAATGCAATGGCCGTAGATCTTGGACTAATCTTTGGTATCGGTTTTCCTCCATTTAGAGGTGGACTACTTAAGTATGCAGATAGCGAAGGATTGGAAAGAATTCAAGCTGAGCTTGTAAGTCACGCTGAATCTGTAGACAAGGCGAGATATACGCCATGTAAATTAATTAATGATCTCGTAAGCCAAAAGAAAAAGTTTTACGAATTATAATTGAATGCATTTTTTAAAGTTTTTCATAAAATATCTTTTTCAAGCAAAGACTCGCCAAGGCCTACTAATTATGGCCATGGCGGGACTCTTTGTTTCTAGCTTTTGCTTAGTCCTTGTTCAGGGAGTACTCACAGGTCTCCAAGGTAATAGGGTAGAGCGTTCTAAAGAAATTGAGGGTAGCTACGTTATAAAACTTAACGGTGATGGACTCGAGCTTGATCAGTACCTTATTGATAATAAGATAAAGTATTCGAAGGAATATGAACTAGAGGGTCTTGTCAAAAATGGTAATTACATCACTCCTGTAATTATTCACGGACTTGCAAGTAGCGTTCATGTCGCAGATTTCTTAAAAGATAATGAAATTAAGTCTCAGTTACTGATGTCGGCTTATGTGGCCCAGAAGGCCATGATTCGCCCAGGTGATGATGTTCAAATTATCTCTCCTGCTCATACTGATGCTTTTTTCGGGGATCTCGCACGCTATAAGACCCTAGAAGTTTCAGAGTTTGTAGATTCTAAAGATCCTGCAATTGATGAATTTCACGTGTGGACTGATCTTAGAAGTGTGCAGTCTTTAATTAGGAAGAGAGATGTGAATCAAATCAGAATCTATCAGAAGCTTTCTACAGATCAGACAGTAAAAATTCTATCTTTTTCAAATGTTAAAGATATAATTCGTTGGGAGTCTTCACATCAGAATCTTGTGTACGCTCTCTCGCTTGAAAATAATGTTATCCTTTTTCTCTTTAGCGCCACAGTTGTACTTGTCGGCCTAAGTATTGTTGCAGGCCTTAGTATATTCTTTAATCGCTTAAAGCAAGATTTTGTTTCTTTCTGGATTTTAGGAATGTCCCTTCAACGTATAAAAAAAGTTGGCGCAATAAATATTGGAATTGTAACGATCTCGACACTGGTTTTTGGCAATCTCTTGGGGCTTCTAAGTGCTTATACTTTAGAATCTTTTTCTCCTGTTATCATGCCTGAGATGTTTGTTGACCGATCTCTTCCTGTTAAGATTACGCTGTATTCATTTAATTTCTCTTTTGTATTTCCTGTGCTTTTAACAATTCTTTTCACATATATTGCAAGCACGAGATTTTTTAATTCAAAGAACGATTTTTTAAAGACCCTAAGAAGTATTGGAAGATAGAAATGTCAGGTGAAGTTATTAAAGATGATCTTGAGATTATCGGAATCTTAAAAGGACTTAGTAATAATAAAACCAAGCTTTGGTGTTGGCAGGATGTTATTCATGAAGATGGTACAAAAGAACGTGTTGTTCATTATGTGATCATTCAAAAAGTTGACCCAATTAAGAAGGTCTTTCATGTTCGTCCTAATGTAAAGCATGGGTTTCGTTTTGTTGGTGATGCTAAGACATTCATCCTTGCAAAAGAGCGAGCTATCGCCTTTTCTTTTGTTCCTCGAGATGTTGGAACGCAATATATGATGATTGCTATCCCAACTCAGGTAACACCAGTTAAGGCCGAATTCATTCAGTCTGTGGAACTTGTTGAACGTGAGAATGAAGGTAAACATCAGCATCTTCGTGCAGCAGAGAGAAAACAAATTACATCGACGAAAATGGTTGGGATCAGAAAGTATGATAATGAGGGGCTCCTTGGAATACTTGATTTTCACTTTCTCTATGATCTTTCTGCTGGTGGCCTTAGTTTTCGTGTTGAAGATCCTGCTGAATTTTTCAAGGATGAGCGCATCGTTGCAGTTAGTATCGATGGGAAAAACCTTGCTAATCCTTATCGCTTGATTGTGCGCTCAATTCGTGAAATGGAAGATGGGAAATTTAAAGTTGGATGTCAGTTTATAAAGGATTAACTAAGTGCATATTACAAATAAACTTTTATTGTCTATTATTTTATTTTGTCAGCTCGCTTTTGCTGGCGTAGAAGAAAATGAAAAAAGAATTGAATTTCTTTTAAATGCAATAAATCAATCGAAAGGGACTTTCTATCGATCTGGGGAGTCCTACCCCGCGACTAAGGCCCACGATCATATTAAAAGAAAATATAGAATTGGAATGCTTAACCCTTTTTCTCCTTCTAAAGAAGAGTGGACGGCTGAGTTTTTTATCGACAATGTAGCTTCAAAGTCATCAAGTACTGGAGAAGATTATTTTATAGATGAGAACGGTAAACGTATGAAGATGAAAGAATGGCTTGATAATAAATTAAAAACTTTCAATAAAAACTCGTTGTAAAGAGATAGAGAAATCCTTTGTTCTTGGGTAAGTAGTGAAGTCCTAAACTTGGTGATGATAATAACTTTTTCTCTCTGATAACAGTAATAGATGCTCCATATCCAAATATTGTGTCGGTTCCAGTTGCAGCTAAATTCATTTGGTATTCACCTATTCCAGTAGAAACTATATAGTCACTATTGATTTCGTATATTATATCTAGGCTAAACTCATCTCCTGACCTATATGATTGAAGTCGCTCTTTTTTTGTGTAACTTGAGTCGCGGTTAAATGTAAATCCAATAGCGATTCCAGTATATATATTGAATGAGGTGATAAGCGATGTCATATTGATGATGAAGTTATCTTGTGCCTGGTAGTCATCAATATTGAAGCTCATTCTAGTAAAACCAATCGAAATAGAAGTGAAATCATTTTTATACAAGTTGTATTTAAAGTTAAAGTTATATTGATGTCTACTTTCGAGATATAGTAATGGGATAGTTCCGAGTTCAAAATCTTTTGCTATACCAACTGATAAGCTACTCATAAATACGCTAGAGGTTACATTTGCACCTGCTGTCTTTTGGAGAGAGACTTTTCCTGGTGCCAGGGTATTTGGGTTTGTTGTTACATGTGGATAGTAGTTTGCTGTGATAGAGATATTGATCAAAACTATTAAGATACTCTTTAGATTCATATAAATACAGGGAGGAAGACCTCCCTCCCTTTATTATTTCAGTTTAAAGTTCTTAAGAGCTGCGAATGCATTATTTCTAATTGGTGCATCTGCTTGTGGTTTTGGAGCTCTATTGCCTCCCTGTCTTGGAGAAGAGCCACCCGTAGGTCTTACAAATTGCTTAGAGTCTTCACCTTTTTTACAAGTTAGTGAAATTCTCTTTCTTTCGAGATCAACATCTAAAACCATTACCTTAACTTCTTGACCAGCTTTTAGAGCATCAAGTGCATTTTCTACAAAGTGGTCGGCCATTTGTGAAACGTGCACAAGTCCATTCTCTTTGATCCCGATATCAACGAAGGCACCAAACTGAGTAATGTTTTTAACGATACCCGGGTACCACTCGCCAATTTTAATATCTTTAATTGATTGAGCGTCTTTTCTAAACTCTGTTGTCTTAAACTCTGTACGCGGATCTTGAGTTGGAGCAGTTAAAGACTTAACAATATCATCAATTGTAAATTGTCCAAGCTCATCAACAAGCTTTGAGTCTGTTTTAATTTTCTTTGCAAGTTCTTTGTCTTCAACAAGTTCTTTTACTGATTTTCCATTCTCTTTCGCCCAGTCTTCAAGAGTTTGATATCTTTCTGGGTGAATAAATGTTGAATCTAGAGGGTTTTCACCGTTATAAATTCTTAAAAAACCTGCGGCCTGTTCAAAAACTTTTGCTGTAAAACGTGGTACCTTTAAAATTTCTTCTCTCTTCTTAAAAAGTCCCTTGCTGTCTCTATATTTAACAACATTTTCTGCAACACTTGGCCCAATTCCTGAAATAAAAGATAGTAGAGGAGCACTCGCTGTATTTAAATCAACTCCTACGTAGTTAACACAACTTTCAACGACACCATCAAGAGATTTTTTAAGTCTTGTCTGGTTGACGTCGTGCTGGTACTGACCAACACCAATTGATTTTGGATCAATTTTAACTAGTTCTGCTAGAGGGTCTTGGAATCTTCTTGCAATCGAGATTGCTCCTCTTACCGTTGCATCTTTGTCTGGGAATTCTTTCTTTGCAATTTCCGACGCAGAATAAACAGAAGCTCCATCCTCAGAGATCATTGTTGCTTTTACTTTTCCATCCCTAACTTGTTTTACCATGTCTTCTACAAATTGAAGTGTTTCTCTTCCATATGTTCCGGACCCAATAGCAATATACTCAACATTAAATTGATCAATCATTGCTTCAAGAATTCTTGCTGATTGTTCTTTGAAGTTCTTAGGTGGGTGAGGATAGATAACAGTATCAACTACAAACTTACCTGTATTATCAACCACAACAGTTTTACAACCTGTCACAACACCTGGGTCAATTCCAAGTACAGTTTTTGGGCCTAGGTATGGTTGAAGAAGAAGGTTTTTAAGGTTTGCGCCAAATACTTCAATTGCTGACTCATCAGCAAGTTTTTTAAGCTCAGTTTTTATCTCAAGATCAAGTGAACTATGAATATAATTTTTAAATGATTTTAGTGCACAGTCTTCAAGAACTTTTAAAAGAGTTAAGCTTGAATCTTCGTAGTACTTGCTTCTTATTTTTGAAGTTGCCATTGCCTCATCAAAAATAACATCGACCTTAAGTACTTTTTGAGTCATCGCTCTTCTAATTGCCAGGAAACGGTGAGTGGCCTTCGGGTCTTTTAAACCAGAAACACTTTGTTCAAATTCAAAGTAGTCTTTGTATTTGTCAGAGTCTTTTACTTCATCTGCTTCTTTTCTCTTAGATGTTTTAATTGTTGCAAGCTTCCAGTACTCAAGTCTTAATTGATCCTTGATTTCTGAGTCGTGTGCAAACATTTCAATAATAATATCACATGCACCTTTGATAACGTCATCAAATGAAGCAATCTTAAGATCTGGCTTGATATACTTAACTGCTTCTTTTGCAATTTCTGTCATTGGTGCTTTTGTCGTTAGCATGAAGTTTGCAAATGGCTCAAGTCCAGCTTCTTTGGCAACCATACCTTTTGTTTTTCTCTTTGACTTAAATGGTGCATAGAGATCTTCGAGTTGGTTGATTGTAGTTGCTGCTAAGATTTTCTTCTCAAGATCTGGTGTGAGCAGTTCAAGCTTCTTAATTGCCTCAAGAATGAATGCTCTTCTTTTTTCTCTTTCAATATATTCTTCGTACTTTGTTTGTAATTCTCTGATTTGAGTTTCATCCATTCCGCCCGTTTTTTCTTTACGGTAACGTGTGATAAATGGAACAGTGCAATCTTCCACATATAGCATCTCTAGAACTGCCATAATATACTTTGCCTGAATGTCTGTGTT
This sequence comes from Bacteriovorax sp. Seq25_V, assembly GCF_000447795.1. Classification (NCBI taxonomy): domain Bacteria; kingdom Pseudomonadati; phylum Bdellovibrionota; class Bacteriovoracia; order Bacteriovoracales; family Bacteriovoracaceae; genus Bacteriovorax; species Bacteriovorax sp. Seq25_V. Next base: position 200,789 of record NZ_AUNI01000019.1, read on the forward strand.
ATCCACGCAATAGAGTACTGCATTATTGTCAATATTCACTTAAACTCCTCATTTTGTGTGTTATTCAATCTGTCTTTAGATAGTGTTTTGTGTTAAAAAGTTTTAAAATTTTAAGGTTAGAAGTCATTAACTGACAATTAAAAAATGAATTTTTCGGGTAAGTAATGGATGATATATATGATTTAGTAGTTGTAGGAGACGGTATAGCTGCGCGTTGCATGCTCTTTGCCCTCGCTTTGGACGATTCTTTTGACAACTCAAAAAAAATTCTTCATATCTCAAGCGATTCTTTTTACCCTACGTGTACGGCACGTACGACGTCAGTTGTTAGTTTTGGCGCTCATCAAAAGGGGATTTCGATTCTTGGAGATCTCCTTGTGGACTCTCTTTTTGCTTTTGAGGAATTTTGTACTACTTATTCCCCCGAAGGCGTTGAGTTCTCTCGTCAATACTATGTAAAACCTGAAAACGAGTCAAAACTTGCGCAGTTCAACGAACGCTACAGTCACAAGACTAAAATTTTCAATGTGGAATGTGCTTTTGATCGCTGTGCAATCATTAATTCTTCATCACTAAATTCGTGGCTTGAAGCATCTTATCTAAAGTACTTTTCAAATTATACTAAAGTTGATGATGTCGTGACTGCTGTGAATTTAAAGGATCATGTTATTAATACCAGAAAGCGTGATCTTGTTCCTTATAGTAAACTTCTTCTTTGCACAGGCCCTTATACTCCTTTCTTGTTCAAAGAAAAGAAACTACCAGAAGGGAAGGCAGTGAGTGGTTCATATTTTCAATGGGAAGACATAGATCTTGGTAGTGACTCTTTTGTTTTAAGCCAGGGTCACTTTAATATAATTTATCGAAGCGGCGAGAAGCTTGTTCTGTTTGGTGGCACGAGTTATGAAGGGATTGTCTTTGATCACTACCTTCAGGAGCTAAGAGAAAATTATGAAAGTTTTGTCTCTGTATTTCGAGAGCTACCTCTTCCAAGTATTGAAACAGCATCTGTTATTACTGGGATAAGGCATAAAGGAAAGAAGCGTCTTCCATCTTTTTATACTGAGAATGACATGATTGTTTTAAATGGGCTTTATAAGAATGGATTTTCATTCCCATTTTATTTTGCCAAAAAAATAGGCCTCTATCTCTAGAGGCCCTTTGTCTTTATTAGTTGTTTTTTTCTCCAAATGAACTCGTCAGTGGATTGAAGTCTTTCACTGGAAGCTCATCGTAGTATTGATCATCAGCATTTCCAAGGTCGTCATACTTCTCAACCGTACCTGGGATTGCGATATCTGCTACGAGGTCATGATCTCTATCAAATGCCAGTAAGAAATTTGAAAAAGTATCTTTCATATATGTGTCTGGTAATACCGTCTTTTTTACTTTCTTTAAGAAGATATTCTGTGCATTTTCATTAACAAAGTCAGTGAATCTTGCAAAGTTTTTCTCTCCTCTTATTAGAGTAACAAATTTATTTTCGGCCATACTTAAGCCATCTCTTAGGATTGTATTAAACTGGTGACCTTCTCCAATATAGAACCATGATTCAGTCAGTTGTTCTTCAACGATATTATCCATACAAATTCTAAATCTTTTTGGATTGTCATATCTCCTCTCGATAATGTGTGGCATTCCTCCACCATAACCATATGGCATATGATGTTCTTGAAGCTCTAACTCATATCTATTCGTCCCTGTTAAAGTCACGCACTTGTTTGTGTAAGCTTTAAATCCTAGGATAAGCTTCTCAGCATAAAGGTCAACACCTGTTCCAACATCAGCTCTGTTTGAGCTTCCTGTTTGCATATCGTGTCCCCACATCTTCCCAACGTCAATTCCACCATTTACTCCAATTTTTACAACTGGGATGTCAAACTTTACACCAAGTCCGGCCTTGATACTCCTTGATGTTGATACTCTATCACTTGTTCCATGGTACGAACCAGTACCAGCTCCACTGTGAATTCTAATTGTATTAGAGAATTCAACTCTTGGATTCTTTGTTTCAAGCGCTTTGATATGACTATATGCTGATACATCCATCATTGTCTCTGGCGCTTCTATACATTTTTTATAGTTAATGTCTTTGTAAGACTTAAATACCCATGATCCAACTGTTTCATTGCTAAAGAACAGATCACAAAACTTTCTCATCGTGTCTCTTGAGTAGTTATCTTCAAAAAGGGCCAGTCTTTCTTGCTTTTCAAGCTTCATTGATAGTTTTTTATCAAGTGAAGAAAGTGAGATATTTGTAAAGTCCTCAAGTTCAGTTTCAGTCTTTGCTCTTTCCATAAATGCTTGTTCTGCACTTGTATTTGTTTTTCTTGCTAATTGTTGATCAATGATTTTCCCATTTGATTCAGAATTAACTTGTGAAAATAAGTTATCTAAAAATCCTTGTAACTCAACCATGTTACTCGATTCTTTTGCTACTGCATCTTCTACATCCACTTGTGTGTGTAGTACTGATCTGAACATCTTGCTTGAAGCATGGAACGTTCCTGCTGCAATTCCTGGTACTAGTGAGTTCTCAGTTTCTTCAAGTGGCTCAAGTTTCACAACAGCGTATGTTCTTGTGTAAACATATGGTACATCGCTAAATTTGATTGGTAGATCAATTCTTGCTTTTAACCTCTTTGCCTCAATTTCAACTTCTTTTGCTGTCGCAGATATCACTTTGAACTTATGGTAGTTAGTTGAAGTTAGTTCAATATCACCATCTGTTGGAGCAAGGATTAAAACTTTTAGTCTAAATCTTCCTGAGAAGATTGGCTCAGTTGGATCAATTGTGTGTACGAAGTTACCATAGTCAATTTTTGGAAACATATTAACGACGTATGACTTCACGATAACAAGATCTAGGTTCTTATTAATATGAAAGCCTTTATCTTGATCATGACCTAAGAATGAATAGTTAATCTCATCAAGAAAGATTTTTGCTTTTTGATCTTTTGAATCTTCTGGGCATTCTCCTGAGATTGTATCATGACCAAAGACCCATCCAGAGTTAGACCATGGGTAGAGACATACTCTTCTTTCTACATATGCACCTTTAAGTGCAGGGTTCTTTGATTTCACGATAAAGTTGTATGGAATACGTCTTGTATTTGTATATCTCTCATGTAGCATTGAAAAAGATAGTTCCGCACAACCATTTTCGTTAAGCATGAAGTTTTCTTTCTTTAATACACGTCCTGTTTCTTCATTGATCATGTAGGCATCGATCATTTGTCTTGCCATTCTTTGACCATTTGACTTCAGGTTAAAACAAGTATTTGCTACAAATGGCTTGTCGATAACATTATTGTCATTTCTTGGATCCTCTTTTCCGTAACCTTTCGGTGTGAAACGAATTTGATCCATTACGATTGTATTGTTAATTGCAAGCTTGTTATTTCTATTTGTCGTTGTTCTATTTTCCGCCTTGGTTAAGTCAATGAAGTTGTCTCCGTTGATTGGATCAATTCCATAGTATAGAGGAGCACTAATTTCTGTACCATTCACACTTATTGTTCTTTTAAATTCGACAAGCTGGTTTGCTTGTGTGAAATCGATCTCAACATGCTCTTCCCAGAATATACATGCATCTTTATCAGAGCGAAGAGTTTTTGTTCCAATCTCTTTTCCTGTTAAACTAAAGTTAAAGAAACTTAAGTCTCTATCAAAAGTCGTATCAAGACACGCTTTCATTGTGTAGAACTTATCCGTAGGCTGTCTTGATGTTGGACTCTCTCCAACTTCTTGTTTTCCATCTATCTTTATCGATTTAACGATTAGCGTGGAAGACATTGCGTTGATCCCATCAGCGCCGGCCAGTGGATCAGCTTTCTTGTCATCAACTGATTGCGAACAGCTAATTAGAAAAGCGCAAATAGTTAATAGGGCAAGCTTCTTCTTACAAAATGTCATAAGACTTCCTTAAGTTTATTTTTATAATTTTTTCATCTGATAAATAAAATTGTGGTGTCTTTACCTTTCTGTCTACGTAACTAATTGTCGTTGTGAGACTTTCAGGATTTTCGATTTTAAGCTCTAATGTTTTACCTTCATAATTATTTTTATAAGGAGAGCTATTGTAATAACTAACTGTCGTATCTGAATCTACTGAGAAATCAGACATTGAAAGAGTAACCTTATTATCTAGAACTTCAGTTGAAGCTGAAAGTTCATATACCTTACCAGTGTCGTGACCGCTGTCAGCGTTGTTATTTTTCACCTGCTTCATTGCTGGTGTAATTGTTAAAGAATTACCAAGAGCAAGAGTCGTGCTGGCCTTAAGCATTTTTCCTTTAAATCCGTAAACGTATAGTGAGTTTGATTCACTTGTGCCTGAAACAGTGTTTCCGTAGTACTTATCATTATAAGCTAGTGAACTTGAGAGATTCTTGTATGCGTACTGAGCGCCTTTTAAATCTATAGCATGTCTACCAAGTTTAAATTTGATATTGATAAATTCACTGAAAAATCTTGGTTCACCCTCGTCAATATTATCAAAACGATTTGATAGCTCGTCATTATATGGACTTGATTGTGTCGCCACGGCACTCATTTTTAAGAAATCATTTTCAAATGAGACTTTCTCTCTCACACCCATAGAGGATGCTCCTGAAGCAATTAGGTTGTCACTTGAGTCTTCATCATTATTATCAAGTGCACCAGCATAGAGGTCGAATAGTTCAAGAACATTATATGAAAGGTAGGCATACTTAGCGTAGTAGCCAGACTTTGGTGTAAATCTTCTCTGATCATATTGAGCTTTTGAGCTTCCTGTCTCAGAAGAAAGCGTAAGGTTAAGATTTAAGTAGATATCATTGGAAATATTCGCTCTTGTTTCGACGTTGAGACTCGAGTTGAAAAGCTTTGCTTTATCAATTGACCCCGCAAGATCTGTATAGCCTGCTCCTAGAGATAGTTTTAGTTTTTCAATTCCTAAATCCTTAGCACTCTTTTTGAAGTCCGCGCTAACTGTTCCACTCACAAGAGTAGAAAAGAGGAGAGATGAAATAAGGAGTTTTCTTTCACTTTTCATATTAGTCCAAGCTTATAGTTCAAATTAATTAGTACACTATCAAATATACAAGAACCGTGCCATGCACCGTGTCATTTTTTCATGAAAATAATGAAAGTAAGGTACTGAAAAAAGGTAATGAATTATGATTAATTTATTGATTTTACTACATTTTGTTTAATTGGAGGTGTTATCTTTTTGGTGTGTCGTTTATTTTTTATACAATTTTTGGATGGCTAAAAAAAGATGAGACTATTCATTTCTTAATGTAAAATTTGAGAAGTTATTTATAAGTATGGGAAAAGATAGAAGCATGGTAGCGATGGGCAGATTTGAACTGCCGACCCCGACGTTATGAATGTCGTGCTCTAACCAACTGAGCTACATCGCCATGGATTGTTCTGGAATATTAATGAGTTGCAGATATCTTGTCAATATATTAATTTAATAAAAAATGACAAATCTAAAGCGCTATCTATTCAACTTTTCGAAACATATCAATGAATTTTGTGTGGAATTCAATTTAATCGGATCAAAGCGTCCTGTTATTGCACTCAGTGGTGGCCTTGATTCTGTGGCCCTACTCTCTGTGATAAATGACCTTCATCTGCAAGGATTTGTGCGTAGGCCTCGTGCTGTGACAGTTGATCATGGAACTCGTGCAGACATTTCTCATGAGCTTGCTGGACTCAAGGACTTTTGTCTGAAGCTTGGAATTGAATATACAATTTTAAAAATTGCGCCTCTTGATCTAAAAGCTTCAAATTTTGAAAATCTTGCACGTCATGCTCGCTATCAAGCTTTAAAAGAAAATCTCGAAAAAGATGAAGTTTGCTTACTTGGTCACCATTTAGACGATTGTTTTGAATGGTCATTAATGCAACAATTCAAAAGTTCTCAAATGAGCTCTAAACTGGGAATTCCTGTTAAAAGAGGAATATTTAGAAGACCGCTTCATTGTGTCTCTCGTGCCCAAATTTTAAAATATGCGCGACTAAAAAATCTATCTTGGTTTGAAGATAGTTCAAATAAAAATTTAAAATTTGAAAGAAATTTTGTACGCGAAAATTTAGTCAAAAAAATCGCTAAGCGCTATCCAAAATATCTCAAGCACTATGTGAATTCACAGCGTGAATTAAAACTAATGCTCCAAAGTAACAATGCTCATAAAAAGATGATGGTGAAATACCGTCATAGAGAATGGGGAGTAATTTTAGAAGTTGAAGGTGATCTACAACCAGATCTTCTTAAGCGTGAGATCTTTAAAATTTCAAGTGCGACTAGAGGCCAAGTCTCGTTGCAGATAGATAAATTTGTTCAAAATTTTAATAAGAACACAAATGAGACTAAAGGCCCATACACATTTTCTGGGGGGATTGAAGTTTACCAGTTTGGCCGTGCAATAATTATTGTTGCTAAGAACTTTGAGATAGAACCCATAGCTTCTCAGATTCCTGGCGCTTTTCCATTTATAGTCAAGGCGAAACCTAAGGAGGCCCTGCGCGGTACGTCTATCTTTTTATCTGCTAAATGCCGCGAACTTCAAGAGCAAATGGATGTCTCATACCCATGGAAGTCCCCGAGAGGGCAAGTTCTTATCTATATTTAATTTCATAGTCTTGACATTGGCGTCCGTGATACCATTTTAATGACTGGTATTTCTTGAAAGAATGAAAATCAGTCTTTACAATATGTTACCATAAGAAAATAGGAATCTAACATTTCGAATAAAGGATTATGATGAAAAATCAACAAAAAACATTACTACTGTGGACTGTTTTCATCCTCATGGTTTTAGCAATTTCTAAAGTTGCAACAGAGGGAAGGCAAGTTTACAAACCTGTCTCTTACCCTGACTTTATCTCTTCAGTAGAAGCAAAGCATGTAGAGAAAGTTATCTTCAAAGGTAAGAACACAATTCTTGGTAAATTTAATCAAGGGTATGAAAATGGAAGCTGGTTTCAAACTACTGGTAACACTGGTCCAGAGACTTTCCATATCCTAAGAGATAATAAAATTACTCCAGAGTATGAAGAGGAAGAAAAGCAGACAATGCTGACTACTTTTCTTATTCACTGGGGACCAATGATCTTCTTATTTGTTATCGTGATCTTCTTCCTGAAGCAACTTCAATCAGGTGGCGGAAAAGCGATGAGCTTTGGAAAATCTAAGGCACGTATGCTCTCTCCACATGACAAGAAAGTTACTTTCGCAGATGTATCAGGTGTTGAAGAAGCGAAAGAAGAGCTTGCAGAAGTTGTAGACTTCCTCAAGGATCCAAAGAAATATACTTCTCTTGGTGGAAAGATTCCTAAAGGTGTTATCCTAGTAGGTCCTCCAGGGACAGGTAAGACTCTTCTTGCAAGAGCTGTTGCTGGTGAAGCAAATGTTCCATTCTTTTCTATCTCTGGTTCTGACTTCGTTGAAATGTTCGTTGGGGTTGGTGCTTCAAGAGTTAGAGATCTTTTTGAGCAAGGAAAGAAATCAGCTCCATGTATTATCTTTATTGATGAGATCGATGCGGTTGGACGTCACAGAGGACACGGAATGGGTGGAGGCCACGATGAGCGTGAGCAAACACTAAACCAACTCCTTGTTGAGATGGATGGTTTCGAATCAAATGAAGGTGTTATTCTAATTGCAGCAACAAACAGAATTGACGTTCTTGATAGTGCTCTATTAAGACCAGGTCGTTTTGATAGACGTGTTACTGTTGGTTCTCCAGATGTAAGAGGAAGACTTGGAATCTTAAAGGTTCACACTAAGAAAACTCCACTTGCTGAAGATATTAATCTTGAAGTTATCGCTAAAGGAACTCCTGGATTCACTGGTGCTGACCTTGCAAATCTTGTTAATGAAGCTGCACTCTATGCTGCTCGTTATGGGAAGAAAAAGCTTGAGATGATTGATTTTGAACAAGCAAAAGATAAAGTTCTAATGGGGCCAGAGAGAAAGTCGATGGTAATTTCTGATCACGAAAAACGTGTTACAGCTTATCACGAAGCAGGACATACTCTTGTTGGTTTAAACCTGCCTAAAACAGATCCTATACATAAAGTTTCAATCATGCCACGTGGTGGAGCTCTTGGGGTTACTCAAACTCTTCCAAGTGAAGATATGCTAAACCTTACGAAAGAAAAAGGTGAGAACTTCATCGCTTTCTTAATGGGTGGACGTTGTGCAGAAGAGCTTATATTTGGTGAGATTTCAAATGGTGCTTCAAATGATATTGAAAAAGCAACAGGTCTTGCAAATGCAATGGTTTGTTCTTGGGGGATGTCTGAGAAATTAGGACCTAGAAATTATAAGAGACCTGGAGCAAATCCTTTCGGTGGTGCTCAAGGAGAAGGTGTTGGTTACTCTGAGCAAACGGCTAATGAGATCGATTCTGAAATTCATGCATTCATTGATAATAACTACAAGCTTGCGATGAAAATTCTAACAGATAACCGTGGAGCTCTTGAAAGAATCGCTGAAGGACTTATGGTCTGGGAAACTCTTGACCTTAAGCAGATCACAGACCTTGTTGAAGGAAAAGATATTGGAGTTCCAATCATCGAGAAAAAAGAAAAGAAGCCAATCATCGGTGAAGATGGATCTCTTATCCATGTTGATAAGAATATCCCTGATGATGGTGTGATCGCATAACTAATGCCAAATAACAAAGTTCAAATAATGGGAGTGATTAACCTCACTCCCAATTCTTTTTCTGACGGCGGTGAGCATCTTAGTGGCCAAGTCGTTGCAGATAAAATCAAATCTTTCACAGCTTATGAAAACCACATCATCGACATTGGGGTGGAGAGTACAGCTCCTTTTAATGACTCGATAAGCTTTAAAGAAGAAGTCAGCCGTCTTGATGAATTCTTCTTCCCAAGACTTTTAGAATTCAAAAAACTGGGAGTGCAGACATTTTCCTTCGATACCTATAAGCATGAGACGATGACTTATATTCTCGAAAAATTAAGTGGAAGTGAAAGTGATTTTAAAATCATTTGGAATGATGTTTCAGGTGTAATTGATCAAGAGTTAGTTTCAATTTTAAATAAGTATCCTGAGATCGAAATTGTTATCTCTCACAATCTTGCAGGCAAGCGTGCTTTCTCAGGTGAGCATATGGATTATGTTGATGAGTCTCTAACAACAGCATCGGTCATATCGTTTTTTAAGAAGAGAGTAGACAAGCTAGTTGAGTCGGGCATTGAGCCTGGACGAGTTTGGTGTGATCCGTGTTTTGGTTTTTCTAAAACTCAGGAGCAAAATTACCTGCTTCTGGATGAAATTCTTACACTCACTGAGTTTTATCCAAAGTGGCTAATTGGTATCTCAAGAAAATCTTTTCTCCAAAAACTTGTCCCAGGTTTTGAGCAGATGACTAAAGACCAACGGATTATTGGCTCAGAAGTCTTTCATCAAAATTATCTGGCCAATATAGTGAATACACTAGAGTCTAAGGAGATTATCTTTAGAGTACACGACCCAAAAAGCTTATCTTTTTTACAAATTCATAGCTAAGAATCTGAAAATGCTGTATTGCAGCATAATGAAAAAAATATCACTTAAAGTCTTACTTGTTCTTCTGTCTATTAATTACTCTTATGCACGTGAGGTCATTAATTATTTTAGTGATGGAAAGAGTATTTCAAAGAAAAGGGTCTATGATGGGGATAGACTTCTAGCGGAACATAATTATTCAATTGACGGTGAGGAAGTAACACGAACACTCTATGAATATAGAGAAGATGGTAGCTTTTATCGCATCAATTACATGAATAATTTTGAAAGACCAAAGAGAAAGGAGCTTGTTGCATTAAGGCAAGGTGAAGAAGTTGTTATTGAACGTTATGGTTTTGATAAGACAACTTTTGAGTTAGAAAATATCGACACTCTCGATGGGGATAGAGTTGTCAGTCGATATGTCTTTGCACAAGAAGGTGAGAACTTCACTTATCGTTTTAATTACGATGAGGATCGAATTATTGGCTTCGATGTTCTCGATACAAGCGGTGATGTTATTGGCGACTATGATCAGAGTATCATTGGGGATATTCCGGGGGGGCCTCAAGATGCAGTAGTGAAGATTGCTGTTATTGATTCTGGTTTTGATCACGGTCATGCTGATCTTCGCGATCATATCCTCATTAATCCAAATGAGAACTTTGATGGAGTTGATAATGATGGTGATGGTTTTGTTGATAATGTTTTAGGCGTTCACTATGATGCTGGAAATAACTTAAAATTCTCGACACCTCTTCAGGGCAGAATAATGGATCCAGGTCCTCGTTCATCACAGAAAGCGGGAGTGTATGGAATTCCTTTTGAAACAATAAACACTAATGCTACGGGACAGATTAACTCCCATGGTACACATGTTGCTTCAATTGCTCTTCGTGATCTTGAGTCTGCTTCACTGCTGGCCTTCGCTGGAGATTTTGGAGAGGCGAAATATCTCGATCTCATTTCTAAAAAACTTAAGGAGTCAAAAGTTGACTTCGTAAATATGAGTTTCTCTTTCCCTCATTTTTCTAGTGGCGATGTTGCACGTGAGACTTATCGAAGCTTACAAGAAATGTTCAAAAATAACCCTGAAACTATTTTCTTCGTTGCAGCTGGAAACAATGGGAGGCATTTTACAGCATCCCGTGACTCATGCCTTTACCCAGCTTGTTATCAGTTTGACAACGTGGTGACGATTGGGGCAACTGATAGCGATAAATTCGACGAGACGGGCAGTGAGAAAATGGCAGAATATTCTAACTTCAGTGAGACTTATGTTGACTTCTTTGCCCCAGGGACAAAAGTCAAGGCCGCGCTCTTGGGAGATATGCAAATTCGTTACAGTGGCACTTCGATGGCCTCACCTATGGCCTTGAATCAAGCGGCCAAGTTAAAGGAAGCATTCCCTGAACTGACAGCAAAAGAAGTTATCGAACTTATGAAAAAGAGGGCCACAAAGACCACTGGAATTATCTCTAAGTATGGTTTAATTAGACCCTATTAATAATCATATTATACGTGCGGAGCGGGGTGTGGGATAAAAATAGACACTGAACTGCGCGAGTTTACAGAGGTAACAGTACATTTTAAGCTAGTCTAAGGCCCTTATTCTCTATATTTTTTACATTCTCAAGCATATTTCCCCCACTGTTCGCCTTTCTCTACTAGAATGTTGCCGATTACCTAATCGGAGATTATATGCGTACAACATTACTTGTTTTACTACTTGCCTTTACTAACTCTGTTATTGCGAAGAATAAAGCAATCTATGGTGAGTTTAATGTTTTTCACACTGAAACCAGTCAGGATATCTCAATAAGAAAAAATGCTAAGGCCACGGCCCTTGTTGTTAATAAGTTCAGCATTGAGAAGATTACAGATAATTTGTTTGCTATGAATACAAAAACACTAGGCCAAAGGGCCCCTCTATGCGAAGGTAATCCATGGAAAGATGAAATTGCACTTGGTTCTTGTTCTAGTTTTCTAATTTCAAAAGATACTATCGTAACTGCAGGACACTGTGTTCAAAATGCACAGTGGGATTGTAATCAAAAATCTTTTATTTTTAATGTTGAATCGAAATTTTTCACTTCAACTAAGAAGCAATACTTTAGAAAGAGTGATGTCTATACTTGCTCAAAAATTCTTGCCCATGAAATTGATGCTGATAGTGGTATCGATCTCGCCGTTATTAAACTTGATCGCGAAGTCGAAGGTGTTACACCTTTAAAGTTATCTCGCACAGGTGATGAAAAACTTGGTACCTCGATAACGATGATTGGAAATCCATTAGGCCTATCAAGTATGACTTCTGAGAATGGAAGAATCAGAGCTTTTGAGGAGAACTTTTACGTGGCCGACCTTGATTCTTTTGCTGGCAATAGTGGTGCCCCGGTATTTAAAAATGATAGCAATGATGTAATTGGAGTTCTTGTTCGTGGCGAAGAAGATTTCGAATATAACGAAGAAACTGATTGTTTTGAGCAAGTAAAATGTCTCGAAGGTGAGTGTCGTGGTGAAGACATCGTTAAAGCATCTTCTGTTTTAAAATTAATCGAAAAAATTTAATTATCACTTGAATCTATGGTGCTATTGCAATTAAAATAGTGCCATGATCGTCCTTGGCCAAATCGTCCTTTTCACACAAAATAAAATGAGACTAACGTCTTTTCTCTCAGATTTATTTGATCTTGAAATTGATAATTCACGAGACTCAATCCGACTTGTGAATGAAGACCTTTCTTTTCTTATTATTGAAAGAGAGGAAAAATTAAATAATCAAGGAACTTTGATGTTAGATTTTTTCGTCTCTTCACTCGATGAGCTGCATCAAATTAAGGATAAGTATCAATTCCTAAATTATCGACAAAATTCATTGAGCACAGATGGTACAGCTTTAGGCCTTTCTACTCAACCAATAGAAATTAAAGAGGCCGGTGACATGAGCTTCTTCTTTTTTACTGATCCAGATCAGCGTCGCTGGAAAGTCTCCTATCTCGGTCCTCAATAATCTTTATTATTGCGCACTGCTGTTTCTAAAATAACCTAATCTTACAATTCTGTATGTAAGATATTGTAAGTTGTCTAACATTTCTCAAAGTAGTTTAATGCTTTTGTCAGATTTACATAGCAAAAGGAATATATATGACAAATTTAGGGAAGATGATTATCGCTTTAACTGTTTTGACTTTTTCAATGCCAGTAATCGCGATCGATAAAGTTATCTACGGAACAGATGACAGAAGAGACCTTTTCGAAGAAACAAACCCAATGTATCTTGACCTTGCAGCTTCAACTGCAGCAATGATTGAAAATGGAAAAGTTAGAAGTACTGATGAAGGTTTTGTTGTTGGTGGTACGACACTAGCTGAACGCGGAATTTGTGCTGATGCAAAATTTGCAGATCAAGCAACAACTGCTAATTGTTCAGGTTTTCTTGTTGGAGATGATCTTCTAGTAACAGCAGGTCACTGTATCAAGACACAATCAGATTGTAATACAAGCAAATGGGTTTTCGGTTACGGACACCAGACTTCAGATATTACAAGAGATATCAAAGTAACATCTGATGATGTTTACTCATGTGCTTCAATTGTTGAAAGATCACTTGAGTCTGGTTCAAAAATGGACTTCGCTCTAATTAAGCTTGATAGAAAAGTTGTTGGTCGCCCAGTTCTTAAAGTTAGAACTGAAGGTAAGATCGAAGCTGGACAAAAAATTGTTGTTATCGGTCACCCAACAGGTCTTCCAACTAAAGTTGCAGACAACGCGTGGGTAAGAAGCAATTCAAATGATGTTTACTTTGTTGCAAATCTTGATACTTTTGGTGGTAACTCTGGTTCAGCAGTATTCAATGCAGACACTGGTGTTGTTGAAGGTATCCTTGTTAGAGGTGAAGCTGATTATGTTTACGACTGGAATAAAGGTTGTAGAGTTCCTAAGCAATGTGAAAATGATTCATGTCGCGGAGAAGATGTAACAAGAATTACAAATATTACATCACTAATGAAAATCTTAACTTCTAATTAATATAACGGATTACATTTTAAGATCTTAAAAAAGGGAGAGTTAATCTCCCTTTTTTTATTTCAAACTGCTCCGATTAAATGGGGATGAATTTTCATTTGGCCTAAGAAGATTAGAAGCTTAAGGCCATAAAATCGTAACGGCCTAATAAATTTCGAGATATCAGCCTAAATATACTCAGTGTCTTACAGTTTTATCCCCATTTAACTGGAGCAGTTAAATGAGCTTCATTAAATTATCTTCAATCCAATTCGTCAGGCCAATGACCTGCTTTGAAAGATCAAGGCCTAATTCAGTTAGTGAATATTCAACATAAGGTGGGACCACATCATAAGACTTTCTATTAACTAATTTATCTTCTTCTAGAAGCTTTAAAGTTTGAGCAAGCATTTTCTCACTTACACCATGAATGGTCTTTCTAAGCTCACTAAAGCGCTTTATTTCACCGTCAGAGAGGGCCAGTAATATAAGTAGACCCCATTTACTAGTGATATGCTTTAAAATTTCACGCGAAGGGCACTTGTCAGAGAAGACATCTCCTCGATCAAATTTCTTTTTTACGTCTGCAACTTCCTGATTTTCCATGATTCTCTCACTTTTGTTTATACTTACTTTTTGGTGTGTACTTACTAAAAGTATGTTCAGTTGTTAATATAACACAATCAAGCAATATCACAAAGGAGTATTGATATGTACGCTATTACTGGGGCCTCTGGCCAACTTGGAAGACTAGTTATTGAAAAATTATTAGCACAAAACGTTGCTGCAAAAGATATTGTGGCCGTTGTAAGAAACCCAGCAAAGGTTAAAGATCTAAGGGAGAAGGGAATCGTAGTTAGAGAAGGTGACTATGAAAGACCGGAGCTTTTGGTACAGGCATTGGAAGGAGTTTCTAAACTTCTGCTAATTTCATCAAGTGAGGTTGGTAAGAGGTTGCCACAGCACAAGAATGTTATTAAGGCAGCGAAGGAAGCAAGTGTTCCTTTTATTGCGTATACGAGTATTTTGGCCGCGGATAAATCAACTCTTTCTCTAGCTGCTGAGCATATCGCTACAGAGAAGGAAATCGAGGCCTCTGGTCTTGAATATATTTTTCTAAGAAATGGTTGGTATACTGAAAACTATACAATGAGTGTGCCAACAGCTCTTGAATATAAAGTTGTTCTTGGAACTCTAGGAGAGGGGCGAGTGGCAAGTGCAAGTCGCGCCGACTTTGCAGAGGCGGCAGCTGTTGTTCTTACAAGAAGTACAAATGACAAGAAGATATATGAACTGGCCGGATCAAGTTCTTTTACACTAAATGAATTTGCAAAGGAAATTTCAAAACTTTCTGGAGTTGAAGTTGTGTATAATAATTTAGAGGCCCAAGATTTTTCGAAGGTTTTAAGCGATGCAGGACTTCCACAAGGACTCGTTGATATCCTTGTCGATTCAGAAATTCAGGCCCGCGATGGATGGCTTAATAGCGATTCAGATGATCTTGAAAAGTTAATTGGAAGGCCTACAACAAGTTTAGCAGAATCAATAAAGGATTTGGGTATTCTATGATGCCAGCACTTTTTATCGGACATGGCTCACCAATGAATGCTATTGCCGATAATAGTTATACTAAAATGTTAAATGGACTTGGGAAGAAATTCACTCGTCCAAAATTCATTCTCGTCGTGTCTGCGCACTGGCTTACAAATGGAACTTTTATCACGGCGATGAAAAAACCAGAAACCATTCATGACTTTGGTGGTTTTCCACGTGAGCTTTTTGAAGTTCAATATCCTGCTCCAGGAAGTCCTAGTGTCGCAACGCTTGTGCAGGAAGCTCTTGGCGTTGAGAGTAGGGTCCAATTAGAAGAATCGAAATGGGGGCTTGATCATGGGACTTGGTCTGTTCTGCGCCATCTCTATCCCAAAGCTGACATCCCAGTTTTACAATTAAGTATTAATCGCAATATGACCTTACAAGAACACCTTGAGCTTGGAATTAAGCTTCAAAAAGTTCGTCAGCTTGAAGGACTTATTGTTGGAAGTGGCGATATCGTTCACAATCTGCGAGCTATTAAATGGGAAGAGGATGCGAAGCCTTTTGAGTGGGCCCTTGAATTTGATAAGCTTGTACAAGAAAAAATTAAAGAAAGAGATTTCAATTTTCTAGTGAATGAATTTTTAGATACAGAAGCGGGAAGGCTTAGTGTTCCAACTCTCGATCACTATATCCCTCTGCTTTATGTTCTTGGCGCTAGTACTGATGAAGATGAGTTATTTTTTGAATACGAAGAAATTCAAAATGGCTCTATTTCGATGACTAGTTTTAGATATGAATAGAAAGTCCCCATGCAAGCATGGGGACTATTTCATTACTTTCCAGCAATCGAAAGTGAATTAAAGATAATTGTCGGCATAAAGAAAGTGTAATCTGATGTGTTGTGAAGCTTATCTCCAACAAAGAGAACATCTCCAAGAATCTTGTAGAAGTTCCCGCTTACTGTTACGTCTTTAAAGTACGAAACAATTTCGCCGTTCTTATAAACGCGTCCACTGACTCCTAGAGAGAACTCACCTGAAATTGAGTTTGTTCCACTATGAAGACCTTGAGCATTTGTAATCTCAATATAGTCGATATCTTTAAGCTTCGCTTCGCTATCAGGGCCTGTCTCGATAATGAAGTTAGAAAAAGTTGTTGATAGAGATGACTTAGGACCTCTCGAAGCACAGAAATTATTTGTCGCTCCGAGTTCACTTGCTGTTGCAGAGTTATGAATAAACGATTTTAAAACTCCATTTTCAACGAATGTATTTTTTTGCTTGTTAAAGCCTTCACTGTCAAATGGCATGACGTTAAACCCTTTCTCGTAGAATGGATCGTCAATAAAACTAATTCTTTCATCAATTACTTTTTGACCAATTTTATCTTTCCAAGGATTGATCTTATCAATAGCGCCTTTCGCACTTAGCATTAGTGCAAATGATCCGAAGATATCTTGGAAAAGATCAGGAGAAAAACTTACGTTATAATCACCTGTTGGAAGTTGTCCAGCATGTAAGAGGTTCTTTGCAACTTCAATTGATTCGTCAATACAATCATCAAAGTCTAGTTCTCTAAAGTCTCTTTTTACACTTCCTTTATAGTGCATTGAATTCTTATCACCGTCTTTTAAAAGTGCTGATGTAAAACATGAGTATGTTTTGGCCTGATAGCTACATCTTACACCGAGGCTATTTCCAAGGTGAACTTGAACCGTTCCTTCTGAAACACTATTGTATGGAGCATTTGTTGCAAGCTTTTCTCTTTTTAGGACTTCATTTTCAAGATAAAGTGCTTTTTCAATCATTTCATCTGGAGTCGGAGAGTGTTCAATATTTGCTTTCGGGTTTTTATCGCTTAAAGAATTTCCCTTCGCGACAATCCTTTGATGAGGGTCTTCCTTTGAGTACTTTGCATTTTCGAGGGCCTTTTTGATTGTCTCTTTAATCGAGTCGTCATCAAGTGCTTCTGTAAAACTTGTTCCTACTTTTCCATTTTGGATAACGCGAATTCCAAGACTGTGAGAATTGGCCTTCTTATATTCTCCTAGTTCTCCCTTGTCTGCTTTTAGAGAAAATGTGTCTTGCCCAGAAACAATAACGTCACATTCTTTTGCGCCAAGTTCATTGGCGAATTTTATTGTCTTGTCGATGTAATTAATCATTTTCCACCTCCAACAAGGATTGAATCAACTTTGATTGCTGGTTGTCCTACAGTTGTATAAACACCACCTGAAACTGATCCACAAACACCTGCTGCAAAATCAAGATTGTCACCAACCATTGAAATTTGTTTTAAAACTTCTGGTCCAGAACCAATAAGAGTTGCACCTTTTACAGGGATTGTGATTTTTCCATTTTCAATCAGGTAACATTCTTGGGCCGCGAAGTTGAACTCTCCAGTTCCTGGACTAACAGATCCTCCACCCATTTGCTTACAGTAAAGACCTTTATCAACTGAAGCGATCATATCTTCAAATTTATCTTTACCAGCTTCAATATATGTATTTCTCATGCGTGAAGTTGGTGCGTACTTGTAAGACTCACGACGACCAGAACCAGTTCTTTCGTATCCTGTCTTAATTGATCCCATCTTATCAACCATAAAGCTTGTAAGCTTTCCGTCTTTTATAAGTTGTGTTTTTTGTGTTTGCATCCCTTCATCGTCGATATTAATTGAACCCCAGTAGTTTTCAAGCGTTCCATCGTCAACAGCACTAACACAACTTGATGCAATCATTTCTCCCATCTTGTCGTGGAAGACTGATGCTTTCTTTGCAACAGAAGTTGTTTCAAGAAGGTGACCACAGGCCTCGTGAAAAATTACTCCACCAAAACCATTATCAATAACAACTGGCATATTTCCTGCTGGACATGGTTTTGCTCCAAGCTTTGTTACGGCCTCTGTTACCATCTTTTCTGCAATTCTCTTTGGGTCCATACTAGAGATGAAATTCCATCCCATCATCGCGCCTGGCGAATATGCTCCAACGTCTTGAACGTTACCATCGTTTGCGATAACACTTGTTCTTAGACGAATCCAATTTCTTTGGTCTGTTGTATGAAGTCCTTCTGAATTGAAGATTTCAATATCCTGCATATACATTGAAGCACCGGCAGTGACTTGTGTGATCTTATCTGAAAGGGATCTGGCATGAGAATCAATCTTGAAGAGGAATGGAATCTTTTCATCAAGACTAATTGATTGAGAAAGGCCACTAATTACTGGGTGTCTATCTTGTGGCTTGATGAAGTTGAATTCAGCAAATTCATGAATACGATCTCTAGCGTCTTTTGCACAAAGAGTAGAAACAATTGATGTTAAGCTTTCTTTGTCAGTGCTATTTGTGTATCCGTAAAGAACTTTTGTCCCAAAGAATAATCTAATCCCAATTCCAAAATTAATTCCCGATGATACGTCATCAACTTTTGAACTTTTGATTGTAAATGATTCGAAGTTTTGTTTGTCGATGAAAAGTTCGCAAAAATCTGCACCTTTCATCAGAGCATAATCAATCACTGATGATGCGGTTTCTTTGTTTAGCATAAAATACCTCCAAATATACTGAAGGTATTCTATCTTAATTCGGTTTAGACCGAAAGCCTTGGTGCATGATTATTTGCGGTCTGACGCACGTCTCGAAGATACTGACTCAATACTCTCAAGTAATTCAGGATGAGTCTCGATAATTTTTAGAAAATCATTTTTCTCAAGTTTATACACATCGCAGTAGTTTTGGGCCCTTACATTGGCATTACGTTTAGTCTCTTTCAAAAGGGCCGCTTCTCCAAAGAATTGTCCTTCATGTAGCGAGGCCACAACGTTACCGTCTTTTAGTATAACTTCGACAATACCGTGGGCAATAATATACATTTCATCACCAACTTCACCAATATTGATTATTGTTTGCCCAGGTCCAAAGAATTTTTGCTTAAGGGCAGCCGAGACATCTCTGAGGCATTGTTGTGTACAATTTCTAAAAAGAGGTAGTGTTCGGATGAGTTTGATATTCATGTAAATTTGAAGTTCTTGTTGAAGTGCTTGAGGAAGATCGTTGATAATTTTGTTGTCATTGTCTGTGAGGCGCTTATTAAAAACATTGTTGTAATAGCTTAAAACATTGTGTTGCAGACGGTCCGGAATATTGTAGTACTTCATGAAGTTGACGACATCATTCATTTTTTCACGCGCCTGTTCTTTGTAGCGCTCTCCGGCCGCGATCATTCTTGTCACATTACCAATAACAATCCCGTAAACACCAACTCCAAGAATCATTATCACCATGGTAAAGATCCTTCCATACATCGTCGTCGGTGTGATATCTCCATACCCAATAGTGGTGAGTGTCGTCACTGTCCAGTAAAGGGCCTTTATGTAGATATCCGCGCGATTGATTCCGGTTACTGGCTCAACTTTTAACCAAGCACAGCTGATCCAGTGAACGGCGATAACAAAGCAAAAAAATAGGATTCCAGTCTTAAGTTTTCTCGGAACGACAGTGAGTTTTCCGATAAATTGGAGAAGTCTAAATATTCTAACCATTCTAAAAAGGCGTAGAAGATTAAGGAGGCGAGTTGTCCCAGACAGCCCAAGTAAATAGCTAATTAACTCAAATGGAATTGAACAAAGAGAGTCTATAATCAAAAGGCCCCACCACTTGAATTTTTCTTCAGAATTTTTGAACGTGACTCGGCCTTTTCTTTTTTGTCTTAGTTGATAGATAACGTCGAATAAGAAGATCGAACTGATAATGACATCGAGAACAACTTGCCAGTTTTGGAGGCGAGTTTTAAAAGTGAACGAAAATGGTGCTTCGAGTGCTGTGATAGTAACAGCTAAAAATATCACCACCTGCCACGAAATTTCGCCTTTTGTAAGTTGATTAGTTCTCATAATTATCCTTGTGTACCGTATTAGTCGGTAAATATTGTTAAGTCTTTAGAATTAAAAGTGAAATTTGCGAATAATTGTCAATTCTTTGTAAGGTGATATTGACTTTTATAGGGTTGATATCAAAATATGGGAAAGCATACTTTTATGGAGAAAACATGTTTAAAAGAATTGGATTATTTTTATTAGTGAATATTCTCGTCGTTTCAACGATCGGGCTTATTTCAAGTTTATTGGGTATACAACCTTACCTGACTGCAAATGGAATTAATTACGAAAGTCTACTTGCTATCTGTTTACTATGGGGATTTGCGGGATCATTTATTTCGCTTATGCTTTCAAAATTTATGGCAAAGATGGCATTTCGCTTAAGACCAATTGAATCGACAGATCCAAATTTTGGTTATGTCCATCAGGCGGTTAGTCTTTACTCAAAGAGTGCGGGTATTTCAAAAATGCCAGAAGTGTATATTTACGATAGCCCAGAAGTTAATGCTTTTGCGACAGGACCATCAAAGAATAACTCACTTGTTGCTGTTTCATCAGGTCTTCTACAAACGATGAGAAGAGATGAAGTCGAAGGTGTTATCGCACACGAAGTAAGTCACATTGCTAATGGTGACATGGTGACGATGGCCCTAGCACAAGGTGTAATGAACGCATTTGTGATGTTCTTATCTCGTGTTGCTGCATTTGCTATTTCACAAGCACTGAGAAAAGATGATGACGAGGGACCAGGACTTGGGCCATTTGCTCATATGATGTTAACTTGGGTTCTTGATATTTTATTTGGTCTACTATGTCTTCCTATTCTGATGTGGTTTTCTCGTTATAGAGAATTCAGAGCAGATGCTGGTGGAGCGAAACTTGCTGGTCGTGAAAAGATGATTGCGGCCCTTGAGAAGTTAAAAAATAATCACGCACCAATTGATAATAGAGAGCCAAATCTTGCGGCCTTTAAGATTTCAGGTGCTCCAAAGTGGATTGAGTTAATCTCATCTCACCCAAGTCTCGATAAGAGAATCGAGGCCCTGAGATCATAAGAATTTTCTAATAACTTCTTCGATCTTGTCGAAATCTAGGGGCTTTGAAAAGAAATCTAAGGCCCCTACCTCACTGGCCCTTTCCTTCATACTATCGTTTGAAAGGGCACTTGCAATATAAACCTTGATATATGGAAACTCGCTTTGTAGGTATTGGGCAAGCGTAATACCGTCCATATTTGGCATCGAGATATCTGAAAAGAGGATAATAATTTTTAAACTATCTTTATTCTCCCTGAGATATTCAAGACACTGATCTCCATCGAGAAAGTGATATGACTCAAGTTGACCACTTTTGATAAGTTTTTTAAATCTTATTTTTACCAATGTGTGTAATGATTCCTCATCATCAACAAAAGCTATATGTACTTTGTTCATTTCTAATCCTTTCTAAGGGGTAGTCGTATAATACTTTCGAAGTATTCTCCTGGTGCTGAGTTAACATGTAGGTTTCCACCGTGTCTTTTAATGATATCAAAAACCATAGATAATCCAAGGCCTGTTCCTTGACCGGTAGGTTTTGTCGTGTAGAAAGGCTCAAGAATTTTTTTTATTTGTTCTTTTTCAACGCCATCACCATTATCATAAATTCTAAGAACTAGTTGATTGTTTTGCTCATCAATTTGTGATGTTAACTCCAGCTCAGGCATAAATTTTTCATCCTTATCTTTCTTTGCTTTAAGCGCATAGAAGGAGTTGTCGAGTAGATTTATAATCGCTCTTTGAAGCGAGATACGCGACATATAAAAATCTGGAACGTCACATAGGTGAACATGCGGAGTGACATCAACCATCGCCTTGGCCCGCATAGCATGATAGGAGAGCTTAACGGCTTCATTTATCATTTCGTTAAAGCTTTCAATCTCAAATGTGTCATCATTGCGACTTTGTTCGAGCATGCTCTTAATAATAGACTCTGCTCTTTTTGATGAGGTTAAAATAATTTCAATTGTCGTTTGAAAATCTTCAAACTCTGCTTCAGCAAAAGATTCTTCTGAGTCTGTCATGGATTCCAGAATCTTAGCAGCATTAGAGATAAGATTGAGCGGATTTCTTATTTCGTGGGCCACTCCAGCAGTGAGTGCTCCAAGGGATGCTAGTTTTTCTTGTGCCACAATTATATCTTTTGCCTCAGTGAGCTCTCTTGTTCTTTGTGCAACTTTGTCTTCGAGTGTTTCGATTAACTCGAGAAATGATTTCTTCTCAAATAATTTCCCAATAAAATCAGCAATAGAAGTCATAAAGTTTTTTTCAGTGATAGACCAATTCTCTTTCGCCGTTGTGTACTCAAGGCAAAGTACGCCAATTACTTCATCGGAGTCCCAAATCGGTGTATCGTAGAGAGAAAATATTCCCAGAGGCTCGAGATATGATTCTTTGAAGCACTTCGTTGCTTCGTGTGCCCTAGCATCTTGGGCCTCAATGATACGATCTCTCTCTAGGGCCTCAAAGTAACTAGGGTAATCTTTTTTATACAAGTAGATATCTCGTTGATGGGAATTTCCGTCTTTAAGATATAATGATGGCGCGTAAATACAGTCGCGTTTTTCGCCGTGAAGCCAAATGCCCACTCGGTCAGCAGCAAGATACTTTGATACCTCATTTGTAATCTGATCGAGACAGCTCTGTAACTCAGACAGTTTTGTAAAATTAATATTTCTAACTATTTCAAGAAGGCGTGTGTCACCAGACTTGTTATTCGTTACCATTATCCATCCCTTATTTTCTCTCTAAATAAAATATCGGAACAAATAAAATATTATTAACTTTAAACTGCTCCATTTAAATGGGGATAATTTTAGACAACAATCCATTATATTAAATGCTTGGCAGGTAAATATTTTAACAGCTTAGAAAATTAAGACATAATGCTGAGTAATTATTAAGATTTCGACTTCTCTGTCCCCATTTTTCTGGAGCAGTTTAAACTAACTTCCTATATTCCTGAATGACTTAATAATTTCATTATAGGAATAAATTAAGTCATTAATAATTTCTTCACTAGTCTTGATATCGCTGATAAGGGAAGAGCACTGGCCTATTTCAAGTTCACCTTCATCCATGTTGCCATCAAGCATTCCAAGCTTTGCGCGGCCGTGACCTAAGTGAGCAATTAATTCTTCGTTACTAGCACATTGAGATTCGAGATCAGCAATTTCTTGATAAAATTTATTCTTTAAAAGGCGCACTGGAATATATGATTTCATCATAAGTTTTGTGTCGCCGGCCTTGGCATTGATAATGGCATTTTTAAAATTCATATGTGCGCTACTTTCAGCAGCATTTACAAAGCGTGAACCTATTTGTACAGCGCTTGCACCTAAGCACATGGCGGCTGCCATCGTTCGACCATCACAAATTCCTCCAGCTGCGATTACTGGAATACTGACAGCGTCGACAACTTGAGGGATTAGGCACATGGTTGTGATTTCATCTTTTCCGTTATGTCCTCCGGCCTCGAAGCCTTCTGCCACGACAGCGTCAACGCCTGCTTGCTCGCACTTGATTGCAAGCTCTGGCGATGAAGTCACGTGAATAACTTTTGCTCCCTGGTCTTGAAGGTACTTTGTATATTTTTTTGGTGAGCCAGCGCTGGTGAAAAATATTTTAATGCCGGCCTTAAGAGCGACATCAATTTGCTCATCAACATACTTGTAAAGAAGTGGGATATTCACGCCGAGGGCCTGGGGGTTATTTGTCAGTCCTTGCGCTTTTTCTATGTGTAGCTTTAGAAGTTCAGGCTTCATACTGCCTGCTCCGATAAGCCCTAGTGCTCCTGCCTCAGCACAAGCTGCTGCTAGCTTACCGCCTGAGACCCACACCATTCCTGCTTGAATGATTGGATACTTGATGCCGAGAAGTTCTGTGATTTTATTATTATGATTTGCTTCCACCGTTTACACTCTTTTTTAAAGTTTTTTCGAGTGCTTTAATAATACGGATAGACTCACTATTTGTATACTTTTTGTAAAGCTCATCAATTAGTGGCCTTGGGGTTCCTCCCTGAATCTTGAAGCGGAGTAATTCATTTACAAACTCAACGCTGATAATAAATATAAGCGAGTCTGTATCAAAATTATCTTCTTTGATTGAGATAGAAAAGCCTTTGCCATTTTGGACACCATGATGGTGCTTAATGACATAATCAATATCAAGTGGAGCTTCTGGAAATTGTCTTACCATCACTGCGCCTTCAAGGGCGTGATTAAATACCTGATCCCATTCTTCATCATCGAGATCCGCGTTTTCCAACTCCTCAAAACTCGTAATCATCGCGAGATCTTCGTTATTGGCCAGTGAGATATCTTTAAAGACCGATGCGAAGGCCATCTTCTCATGCAGTTGCTTATCATCAATTCCAAGGTTCTTGATAATCTCACTAGCGACAATTGATGTGAGGTGAGCATGCTGATAAATATAACCTGTCTTTGAATTAAGTATTTTCCTAAGAAGTGGAGATACAACATCCTCGGCCATGAAAGAGTCAACGATCGAAGAAACTAATGTTTCAGTCAACTGAATGGTCGAAGAATTAAAGCCAATTCTTAAAATTTCTTTGGTCGCAATATTAAATGAGTTACCAAGAACTTCTATTTTTTCATCTATTTCGATTGGTTCACTAAGTTTTCGAACCAGCTGATTAGAAACGAAAATAGAGAATTGTTGAAGTTGATCAGAAGGAATATAGAAGTACTTTAAGTTCTGATCAATATAACGTGAAATAACGGCCTTCGAAAAAACATCTCCTCGATGTATTCTCTTAACAAATTGGAAGTCATTATCAGATTTTTGAATGCGAATATAAACATCGCTACAAGAACTATCGAGATTTAGAAAGTAGCCTACTGGTATCGGGGTATAGTCACTATTTTTCTTTCTTTTTAAAATATCATCACTAATTCCAAGTGTTTTAGCACTCAGAGCGACAACTTCCTCCCAGTCAGATTCATTCAGAAATTGGAGCGCAGAATATTTTTGTGCAAGATCAGGACGAGCGTGTCCCAGAATAATAAGATTTGTATTCTTCTTATTTTCGACAAGGTAATTTGTCATCGCATCAGCATTGTCGTCATTAGAAATTATCAGATCTATTTCCGGCAAAATAGCGAGCAGATCAATCGCCTCATCTGAGTTCTGTCTAACAATGACATCAACGCCCAGAAAACTCTTGATATTGATCGAGAGAAGATCCTTAACAACTGGTTTTGAAACGATTAATAGTATTTGCATCTGACCTACATTTTATCATTAAACCTAAAGATTATGTCGGTCTTTTTATCTAAATAGTTAATCTTTCAACATTTCTTGATAATTTGAATCAGTGAGTGCCTGATGTGCGTGCTTCTTTATTTCTTCCATTACTGCCGTTAGCTTCTTATATTCCTGGCGCGAAGCCCTTGTACATGTACGCTTCATTCCAAAACCTTTTCTCGTCTCAACCAAGAAACCCGCACACAAAAGTGAGGCCCTAATGCTCATATGAGAACTATAGGTCGAGAGAATAACGCTAGGATCGGAGAGTTCATAGATGAGTTTAAACCATTCAACAGTCCATAGAGTGGGATTTTTTTTTGGAGAAAATGCATCTTGAAATACACAGTGAAACTTTAAATTTCTAAATGTTGGGAGAGTTTCTCTTGCATCCCCAACAAGAATAATGAAGTTGAAATTAGAAATTTTAAAAGTAATACAATCTTTTTGGATCGTTAAATCTTCAAACTTTTCACGATACTTCTTTGCGAACGGGCTATGTTCGAGGGCCCACACTGCGAAGTCACGATCAATCTCAGTCGTTACAAAATTAACTACTGTCTGTGTTTTGCCAAGAAACTTATCAAGTAAACATTCAGCGCCGACTGCAACACCAAAACCTATCTCAAGAATATTTACAATATTATTTTCGGCCAGAAATCTTTCAACCTCACAGCCTTCAATATAATTATAAATTGTTTCTTCGTAAGCGCCTGCTGTCGAATGACAGTTTTCATTGAAGAACTCAGAGTGCACGGTGAATGTGCCGTCATTTGTTTCAACTATCTGATAATTTCCAAGCTTTCCCTTGAATTCCAATATTAACTCCATAATTTTATATCTTATTTTAAATGGTGGTCCGAAGGTTGGCCATAGAACTGCTCCATTTTAATGGGGAAAGTAACCGCGTTTCTGCAATAACTATATAGAGTTAGCTAATTTTTTTAATGGCGGCCAGAATATTACTAGCTTAACTATCTAGAATAGTGAGCGAAAGCATAAAATTCATCCCCATTTAACTGGACCAGTTTGTAAATGTTTAGAATTTACGTCCGATAAGCAACCGATGAAAAAGTTATTACTTTCAACAATTTTCCTTTTATGCTCCTGCGGAAGAGACTATGCAAATAGTAATTCCAATTCAGGTGCGGTAGTGGGAGATACGCTAAATCTTGCATCGACCGCCACTACTTCAGAAATTTCGAGTGCTCGTGAGATTTGTAATGCTTATCGAACAAAACGGTTAAAGATCATTAGTGGTAGCTCGGTTTCTTCTATAAATTTCAACCTTAAAAATAGAAGTTGTGAAGGCTCTTCCTACGAAAATACGACAGAAGTTGCTGTCGATACACGTGTGTCTTTTGTCAATAAAGGCCTATGGAACCTATATCAGCCAAATCTTGAGACAGATCTGAGTGGAAGTCTTGCAAAGATTTGTAGTGAAGTTTATAGCGGTAGCGCTTTATCTATTTTGAGTTATGCTTCAGATGGGACAGCAATTCAATATCAATTAAACTCGGATTTAAGCTTCTTTATTTATAGAGGGGTGAAGTCTGAAACGGATAGTACGAAATATACCGTTACCGAGAAAGTTAAGTTCACGCTAGATTCTGACACTAACTCGGATACATTTGGGTATGTTAAAGACTATAAGAAAGATAGTATGTGTTCTAATGGGAAGGACTTCTCTTACATCCAGCAATATTTTTAAACTGCACCAGTCCAGTGGTGTTGAGATTACTTTCAATACCGAATTTAGCTTTAAAAAACACCAAATTATAAATTAAAAAGAAAAGGGCAGTTGGAACTGCCCCTTCTGATTTTTGGCAAAGTGAGATGCAATGGGGAAGCTGATAAATACTAACACCATTGCAAGGGGACAGTTACCTGAGTTCCCAGTCGGTATAGATTGCCTCAAGTCTTGGTTTAACCAGACGAGCATAACGATTAAAAAGCTCCGCTCTCGAGTTATCTCTTCGTGCGTGGATAGCTAGCACTCTTAGCGTTTCCATATATGAAAGAGCCTGAGTTAGAGTTTCTGCATGAGTCATTAGCTCTTCGATATTCGTTTCTGCTGTCCAGGCCTTAGGATTGAAGATGTCGCCGTAGCTTTCTGGTCTAAGGCATTTTACAAGTAGCGAAACGGTGTTCTTCTTAAAGCGATATTGAATAGTGTTAAAGGCTTTAATGGCCTCGTTTTCTGAGCTGATAATGTTTAGTGAAGGGTGCTTTGCGAGGATTGTTTGGAAGAATTTCTTCGGGTCTTTCGCAGCATATTTCACGATATCTTTGAGTGCCATGAGGGCCTGAATTTGGCTGGTTCCCTCATAGAGAAGTGGACCAAAACTATCTCTGTGGTAGCGCTCAACAGGGTATTCCTGCATATATCCGTAGCCACCTAGAATTTGAATTGCCTTTTGAGAAATGGTCGCATAGGCCTCACATGTGTAGTATTTTACAAGCGGTGTGCGCTTACGAGTCCAAAGCCAGGCGTCGTTGAAGAGACGATTTTCTTCTTCATTTAGTTCGCCAGTTTTCTTCTTTTTCATGTCTAGACGTTGGTAGATATCGAAGTATGAAATTGTATCAACCATGAGGGCGCGAAGGGCGTCTCTTTCTGTTTCAAGATCTTCAATATTGCGCTTCATTAGCGGTAGGTCAGTGAGGGGACGGTCGAATTGAACGCGTTCTTTAGCGTAGTTTATAGCGTATGAAAGTGATCCTTCGATACCACCAAGGGCCTGCATACCTACAGCGATACGCGCTTCATTCATGAGGTGAAGCATGTACTTGAAGCCCTCTCCCTGTTTTCCGATAAGGCTAGCTTTTGAGTTTTCGTAGACGATTTCGCATGTAAATGAACCATGCATCCCCATCTTTTCTTCGTTCTTGGCGACCTTGTAGTTAAGGGTGCCATCACCAAGATCCTGCTCACAAAGGAACATCGAGATTCCCTCAAGACCTGGTTTGTCTCCCTTGATTCGGGCCAGGACAAAGCCGAGTCCACCACCACCATTTGTGATGAAGATCTTTGATCCGTTAAGGAGGTAAGTACCATCTTCTTGTGGGGTTGCTGAAGTCTTGATATTGCCGAGGTCGGAACCGCAGCCAGGTTCAGTGAGACACATTGAGCCTGAAAGTTTTCCTTCCATGATTTGAGGAATCAGGCGCATCGAGGTTTCTTCGTCACAAAAGCGATGAACCATATCTGCAATTGAAGTATAGAAGGCCAGTTGTGTACAAGATGACATACATGAGCGTGCAAGTTGTGCAAGAAGCACCATAAGGGAGCCAACAGGGAGACCAAGGCCGCCATACTCAGTAGGGATTGGGAGACCAAATGCCTGGAGTTCAGTCGCCTCATTGTAGAAAGCCTGGAGTTCTTCGCCTGGAATTGCACGTCCGTCGACGACTCTCCCGGCACCATTGATATCAAGTTTTGCTGCACGGTCGAGAACCGCTGAGCCGGCCCAACTTCCAGTTTGCGTGAGAAGTTCTTTGATAAAATCGAGGACTTCTTCTTTGCTGTTAAAACCATCTTCAGTGGGAAATGAAGGGTAGTAGAGTGGGATAATCGTGTCCCAGTCAAAACCATTTTCAACTAACCATTGCCAGTCTTTTTCGTCTGAAAAATAATTCATACTCTCTCCGGTATTAATGTTTAAATTTGATTGTAAGTTACTTGCTTTTTATTCTTTGGTTCTGAATAAACCAAGAATACTTTTAACAATATCCTCAGACTTAACAGTTGGACTATCTGCTGTCTCATCATTTCCTGCATCGAGACTAACTCCTGTCGCTTCAATGGCTCTGTCTAGATTATCATATTGAATACCAGAACCTTGGAAGTCTGAATCAACTTCATTGGCTGATTTTAGATTCTTATCATTAAAAGCATTACTTGCAAGCTCCCGTTGAAGCATTGCCGTGTTTTGGCGAGTTACCTTGCCATTCTCTTTGTCATCACTAGTAATTGTCAAATAACTGGAAACAATATTATTGTAATGAACAAGTTTAGCAAAGTCTTGTGTTTTAGATTTAAGTTCTTCGCCAATTTTTGTTAATGCCGTCGCATCGAGATCAGTAATCTCATCATTTTTTTGACTGGTAATTTTGTTGACTTGATCAATTACACTTCGTTGAAGTGCTTCCTCTTTAGATTTGTAGCGTGATTTTATCTCTTTTAAGATATCTTGATTCGTTGCTAGATTTTTGGCATCATCCTCGCTATAACCGTCTTCCATTAAGATCTTTTGTATCTTTTCTTCGTCATCAATAGTTAACTTTTCAATTTCTTCGATTGATACTTCTGAGTTAATTTTGTATTCGGCAAGTTCTTGAAGTTTTTCTTCTCGATTAGTTTGCAAAAAGCTTTTACAGGCCTCTGGATCCTGTACTTTACCATCTTTGAAACAGGTTTCGAATTCAGCAGCCTCGTCTTTTGCGGCTTCAAGAGCTCCTGACTCGACCATTTGGTTTGATGTCAAAGAAGTTAATTCATCAATTTTCTTCTCTGCATTTTTTTCGTTGTAGCTAGATACAGAAGTAGGGTCTCTCCCTAAATCGATATTTCCCATTTTTGAGATGAGCTTCCCTGTTGCATCAAGGCTCTTTCTAGCACGTGAGATATAGTCTGTAACTTCGCAGGCTCTTTGCACTGTATAGTCAATCGCTTCAGTACAGTTTTCACCTCGGAATTTTGCAATACTATTTGTGTTATTCGGTTTATAATTCAGATCATTCTTTTGACATACTTCAAGCATTTTAGTCTTAGAATAAGAAACACCTGTAGATTTCAATACACCATCTTTGTCCATCTCTTTAATGTCTTCTGTCTGATAACAATGATGCTGAATTGTAGCAACACAATCATTCCAGGTCGCTGCAGATGCAAGAATTTGGTTTCCTTGTGAATCTGTCTTAATACTTGCTAGTCCTTGAAGATTAGTGGTTCGAACTTTTTCTTGCTCTATGCGAGATTTTGGAATAAAGAAGTACTTATCATTCATCATCTGACTTTCAATACAATAACTCGAAAGTATATTAATAACATTCTTACCTAATTGAGACTCAAAAAGTACAAAGAAAACTTTCTG
Organism: Bacteriovorax sp. Seq25_V; assembly: GCF_000447795.1. NCBI lineage: Bacteria > Pseudomonadati > Bdellovibrionota > Bacteriovoracia > Bacteriovoracales > Bacteriovoracaceae > Bacteriovorax > Bacteriovorax sp. Seq25_V. The sequence goes on from NZ_AUNI01000019.1 coordinate 231,124, forward strand.
ATCAGCGGCACGCTCTCTTTGGTGGAGTTTTTCGCTATTAGCAATACGCTCTCCATAAAGAGCATCCTCTAGTTGCTTCTGAAGATATTTTTCAAGCGCCTGAAGTGCAGATGATTTCTCTCTCTTAGTTGAATTGAGGGACGATTTTTCTTGATATCGAGATGAGGCAACACCATCTTTGCTTGTTTCGCTAATATCACTTTTTAAGCTGTCGGTCACAGCATCTTTCAAGTCAGGCTTGAGCTGTACATCATCCCACACGCAGTCCATTAAGCTTTTTCCGTCAACCACGCCATTGGCGGAATGTTTCTTCATGCAACCTTGATATATATCGTAGACACCATCAATTTGAAGTGCTTTTGCGAGCTGTGGATTGGACTCTTTTAACGAATCCATATAAACCTCTGCCGAAGGAGCAGAGTAGGAGTTTAAAGATGTGAATATAAATAAAAGGCCTAGATATTTCATACAATCCTTATCGACTATAGTTGATTATAGCCTTAGTCTTATTGGCAAAAAAATCTCATGTGATTTCAGAAGCTTGTATTCCATAAGGTGCCATTGATATGTGTAAAATCGCCCATGTAGCGCTTAAGAGCTTGTTTAAGGTGAGAATTTAGTGCATAACGAGCTTATGAATGAACAAAATAATAGTGTACTTGAAGACCTTTTAAGCGTTGTTGCTCCATGGACTTTGAGTAATTCCAAACTTAATCAGGAACTTGCTTCTAAGCTTATCGATCTCGATATTGATGAAGAGTCCGAAGATGAATCTAATAAAGTTCAATGAAAAAAACACGTAGAGAAACTTTCAGTGGTCGTTGTGAAGTTTGTCGCATTAACAAACCGCTTTGTTTTTGTTCTCATATTCCAAAGCTAGATAATAAAGTTGAAGTTCTCGTTGTGATGCATTTCACGGAGAGATGGTTAACATCAAATACTGCGTATTTTGCTAATCTTGTTTTAAATAATAGTAAGATTATCGAGAGAGGCAATCTTAATTCTCCCATGACAAGTGAGCAGTTTGTTAAAGAAGAGAAATCCTATCTTTATCTATTTCCTACAGAGGACTCAAAACCAATTGAAGAATTTAAGGGAGATATTTCAAAAGCTGTGCTTGTTGTTCCTGATGGAAGTTGGTCCAAGGCGAAGAAGTTTCACAAGCGTGAGGAGTGCTTAAAAGCGCTTCCAAAGTATCATTTATCAAATGTAGGAAAGAGTAATTACCAACTTCGAAAATCTCCTGGCGAGGACTTCTTATGTACGTATGAAGCCATTGCAAAAGCGCTTGGTAGTCTTGAAGGGAAAGAGATAGAAAATCAGATGTTGAATTTTTTTGATATTTTTGTTGATAGGGTTCTAAGATCTCGACGTGGAGAACAGACGCTTAGTAACCCTTGATATTATATTTTTCTCTAATATCGCGATCAAATTTTGAGTATTTCTTATTGCATACGAACAGATGACCAAGCTTTGAATCACCGGCCCATGCAATTGTCTTTGAATATGATTCACAACCTGATCTTTTAAGTGCTCTCTTTAGTGTATCCTCAGAGCTCCAAAGTATTTGATCTGGCCCATCACACCACCATTGTTTATCTTTACTTTGCCAGCAGAACGCTAGAGTATTCTTATTTGTACTTGCTTGAATTTTCCCTGTAGCAAGTACAGTCGTAAAAAATAAAGAAAGCAGAATAATTTTTTTCATCATATCATCCCCGATTACTTATTATCTTAACAGAAACAAGATTGTGCAGGTAGTTAATTTTGGTTAAATAAATTAAAACTATAAAAACTAGGTTTATTGTTTAAACAAGCACTTATTAGTTATACCTTAACTTATATGATAGAAAAAGTTAAGGTTTTCTTATGAATCTCGATGTGAATAATAGAGTGAGTTGAGAATTTTTTTACTCTTTTGATCTGTCGCCATATTTTTTATAAGCGAGCTTAAGTAGTTTAATCCGCGTGATAATTTTCTCGCATCAAAAGATGCTCTGTCGTACTGAGAACTGCCAATTTCATTTATTGATAACGAATTTACTTTAGAGAGAATTGCAGCTGCCTTATTGATGTCTTTATCAATGTACAAAGCGGCCAGTGCTCCAGCAAATAGATTATTATTTTTTTCAATTTCTTTACTTGGAACAGAGTACTCACTAGCCTTCTTTAAATTTTTTGTACTTGGGAGTTTGATATTTCTCTTTTCAAGCTCGTTAAGCATGGCCTTTTGAATTCCGAGTCCACGATTTTCTAGCGTAATAAATAGAGACTGCGTATTCTTTGCTGAGTTTTCGATTTCTAGAATATTTGCATAGAAGAAGGCCTCTGCAGCAACAAGACCCGAGCTTGCTGAATAGTTTGCGAGATCATGGATATACTCCGGGTCAAATTCTGACTTGTAGCTTCCTGCGCATAGTTTACAAGCATTACCCCTGGCCTCCTTATCTTCGCCAAAACAGCAAGTTTCGCAGCCGTACGTAATATCAATACCAGAGCCGTGAGTGTATCCAAAGTTGTGAATCATTTCATGAAAGAGAATCCCTTCCATTTCGTTCTTGTCGCGAGGGCCATCGAGAATCGCACCAAAAATACTTGTATGAATTTTTGGATTTATTGAGACGAATGGGTGAGTAATACCTTCAAGTCCACGGGGAGAAGTTTCTGCTGTCGAGGCATGGGCCACTGTTGAATCACTCCAGCGAGCATCCTTTTCATGGCAGAGGATTGAAACACTTTTCTTCTTCCCACTTAGTTGAGCATCAAAGAAGTTTAAAAGATTTGGTATTTCACTCTTGAGTGTTTCATTTGGATTCTTCTTTGCTAGGTCCTTAAGGCAAGAGAGGCCCTTACTTAGTGCGTTTGTCGTGATCTTAGAAAAAGATTTTTTACTGAAGTTATCAAAACATGATTCATGAACTTGAATCCCTTTTGTGATTTCAGAAAAGCCTCCTCCTAGTTTATTGATAACCGGTTTGAAGTCGGCAAGTAGGTCTTCAATTGAGTTGATTGAGCGCATATAATTCTCTTTGCCACAATCAGATTTTTGAATAGTTGCATAAGAGTAATTAGCAAAAATAATTTTTTTCCCATCAATATACTTATACTTTGTTATATTTGTTTTAGCTTCGATACCTGAGTACGTGATTTCTTCTTGTCTTTCGATCTTGCCATCGTAATTGTCATCATAAGTTATTACAGTAAGACCATCTTGTTTTTTAGCAATATAGTCAAACTCGCCATCATAGTTTCTATCGTTTTGTTGCTCGACTAGAATGCCATCATCATAGATAAGAATATTATCGATCTTTCCATCGTTATTATTGTCATACTCAAACCTATCTTCAGCGTAAGAAACGGAGAGTATAGTAGTCAGGAATAGGGAAGTGATGAGCTTTGCTTTCATACTCTTCTTATCGAGAAATTATAAATAATATTTAAAAATTCGTAGAAATCCTGATGTGGTAATGAAATTTAAAATAGTGAATAGAGTTAAGAAATATTTATTGAAGGCCTGCAAAATACCATAATTATAAATTGATCCTCTTGGTAATAGAGTTGGTGCAGGATATTTACACAATGAAAATAACCAACTTTTGGAGTCACCTGAGTGGAGCTTTTTCTACGATCTTGATGGAAATTTAATACAAAAGTCACACAAGATTAAAAACCTTGTTTATAATTATAGCTGGAGCACTTTAGGAAAACTTATACAAGTTGATATCGATGAAAATTCTCTGCCAAGTAAGTCGTTAAAGTTTAAATATGATGGCCTTAACAGAAGAATTGAAAAGCAGTATATTGATTTTAAAACTTCAAAAAACTCTTATCTAAAAAGATTTGTGTACGACGGAGAAGATATTATTTTAGAACTCGATGGTGAAAACAAAATTAAAGCACTATTTGTTCATGGAGAAGGAATCGATGATGTTTTAATGATGATCCGAGATGAAAATGATAATGAACTATTTGAAGACGATGAATCTTATGCTTATACAAAAGATCATCTTGGTTCAATTCGAGAGATTGTGGATCATGAAGGAAGAGTACAACAACGCTATAGTTATTCAGCTTACGGAGAAACAAAGATCGCTAAGATGAATGAAAAAGATGATTTGATAGATTCGCCGTATGGATTTACAGGAAGAGAATTGGATCTTGAAAGTGGAGACATGTATTACCGAGCGAGATATTATGACAGTTCGACGGGAAGATTTCTTACACCTGATCCAATTAGGTTTGCAGCTGGAGATACAAACCTGTATCGCTATACAGGAAACAATCCTGTGAATAGAATTGATCCAGATGGATTAGACTGGATTTATGTTCAATCAACAGGGGAACTATATAGGGTTGATGAAAGTGGCGCTAGAATTCCAGGAACGACCTTTTTTGGCTATTCAGGGGCTCCTGGATATGTTAATCAATCAAATGCTCAGAACTTAAGAGACTTAGGACCAATTCCCCAAGGACAATATACAATTGGCTCTCAGAGAAATAATAGAACCAATCGAGGAACGGACTTGTTAAATTCATTGAGATTAACCCCAAGTGCTAATACAGATACATTCGGTAGGGCAGGGTTTATAATTCATGGATCAAATAATCCTAATCAGCAAGATGCTTCTGAAGGATGTCCAATTTTTGGACCAAATGCTAGAAATACTATAGGTAATAGTAATGACAATATTTTAAGGGTTGTACCATGATAAAACTATCTATTGTGTTTTTTTTCATTTTTTCAAGTTGTTCAAATGCAATGCCTTTAAGAAGAAAAGGGGTCATTTATAATAGTAAAGATGAAAAGATTGAACTCGAAGAAATTATTGCAAAGATGAGTGATGAAAAAGACCTTACAATTAAAGAAATCACTGTTGAAAAATCAACTCTTAATGATGTTGTTGAGTATTTAGGGAATGCTAAAATTAATAAATTTAATTCAGGAAATGCTTCAGAGTTCTACACTTCAGTATGTTACATAAATCCAAATATTATAGGACTGGAGTTTAGTTCAGGTGTACTAGGTGGAGGAAAGTATATTACACGAATAGATGTTTTTAAGCCTTTAAAAAAGAATAAAAGAGGTTGTTTTATTAATAAATCTTTAGAAGTTGAAATAGGAACTAAAAGAGGAATAAGGATCGGTCTAACTAAAGAGAAGGTTAAAAAACTTTTAGGGAAACCAAGTATAAAATACAGCTCTTCAAATTGGGAATATTATTATGTAGACAAAGAGGAAAGCTCAAAATGTAAGGGTGGGTTTGATGTGACAGGTTCATATAATTTAATTTTTGAAGGAAATAGCATAAAAAGCTTTTACATAACCAAAGCAACATCATGTTGATACATAAATGATCTGTTCAGAAGTACATAAAGTCGTATTTAATTAATTTTTTTCGTATTTGAGGGCCAACGTAAGGCCCTCTTTTAAGGTTTTTAAGATTTCTTGTGCTTATTTTTCTAGGATTAAGCACCTACCCAGGATATTTATATCTATGGAACATTGATCAGAATGCACAAAAAGTAAATTTGTACTATATGGGTATTGGTGGAATTAACCTCGTGTTGGCAGTATTTTGCGTCGTTTATATGGTCAAACATAAACTTAAAAGTAAGTAGCTGTGGACAAATTGTGATGTGACAATTTTAGGGCCACAAAAAACTTTTAATTGGATTAGGGGAAGGGATATTATCGGTCGTCCGATCGAAAATATTTCCTTTAATGATATGATTACTAAGTACTCATACGACAAGAATAATCAGCTACTGGAATTAGAAAATTTAGATCATCAAGATAAGATAATCTCTACGTTTGATTACTCATATAATGAGATTGGAAATATTACTTCTCTTACTCAGACACTTAATCTTGGAAAGCAAGGGTGATAATCAATAATCGAAATCAAGAAAAAATATTTTGAAAGAAATAATCGTGTGATACAATTTTGCTAGAAAATTTTATCACAAGGATGTTGATTTTGAGAATTTCATTAGTTTCTCTTATTTTCTTATTACTTTTATCAAGTTGTGCTAGTGGCCCAACTTTCTACGATCTGAAAAATACTGATGATCAAATTTCCTATTCAAATGAAAAATTAAAATTTGCAATTGAGCACATAAGGAAGGAGATATTTGGGGCAAAGGATAATTGGCCGGTCATTTATTCCACAAAAAGCAATACTAATTTTTTATTTGGAGAGAAACTTCAAATTTTAGACATCTCTTTTATTCTCAATGCCGTTGAACAAGGTAAGTACGTTTCAGAAGTCGCACATACTATTGATAACCAAACATATGAGCAAATATATGGAAAGTGGACTGTGCCATATGGAATGGACCATTACGACAATGAACTCAATATGGCCGAGAATTACTCTTATTCTATTAAATCAAATCTCACAAATATTGCAGTCAAAACAAATATTCTCTTAAAAGGGGAGAATGGCAAGATTCAAAAATACACCACTGTAATTGATCTCAAATTATATTGTGGTGCAAATAAGTCAGATTCTTGTGAGCTAGATTCTAAAGTATCTGACTCTCCAGCAAGCTACATCAAAAACTTCTTAAATTCGAAAGTTACACGCATTGAAACATCAATAAGAACTAAGCTTGATACGATCTCCTTAAATGACCCTTTAAAGGAGTTTAGAGACCAGCATGATATCCTCTCGCGCCTTCAACGCCGTATGGTTTGGTATGGAATGAAGAAAGAAGTTTTTAACCTCTATGGAATATCTGAGAAATCAGGAAGCTTTACATGTGACCAAAGAAGTATGAGCTGTCTTTCTGGCTATCATGATATTTCCTTCAATGATGGCCTTGTTTCAAATTTTAAATTCAAAGTCCAAGATAGAAAAGTTGGAATATAGGATAATCATCATGAAGAACCTGTTTTTAAGCAGTTTAATTTTATTTTCGCTTCAAAATGCGAGTGCAAATTCCTTAACAAAATGGGAAGCCAGTATTGACATCCCTCAGTCTGTTTATCGCGTATCAAAAATTACGGATAATAGATCTGTGCAGTATGAGATAGCGGCCTATGAAGCGGCAATGGATCTTTTAAAAATTGCGAAGGCCAATACCAAGCTTGGAAACTCTTTTAAGGCCCTACAGTTCCTGGCCCTCGCGACCCATCTTTTTCCTTATCGTGACGATATCGTCAATACGTTTAAAAGAACACTAAGCTCTTATATTGATGAAACAAATGCTCTTATTAGTGCAAAAAATATTGAATGCGGTGATCTTAAAAATAGGGTAGCGTTTATCTCTTCTATTTCGCCAAAAGAAGCGTCTCGCTTGAGAAATAATGAAAGCTGTTTTATCAAAGAAGACAATCGCCTTTTAACTCTTGACCAGATTGATCTCACTCAGTGGATAGATCAGAGCAAGCAGCTTCAAAAAAGTTCATCGACAATTTCTAAGGCGGCATCGATGCATGATACTCCAACAGATGATCTTTTTCTGTTGGCCCAAAAGATGCAAAAAAATGCGAAAATGGACGCCGAAGAAGCGAATAAGGTATATGACTTAAAGTTTCCAAAAGTTGAGATTCTTGTTAATGCAATGAAGGTGTTGGGACAATTTTCATTTATGGCCAACTCTCCAAAAGTTGAAACAATCAATGACGGCGACGTTATCTTAACGGGAAGTTATTACGCCAATAAGTTCTCAAGTTTTACCTATGAAGGACTTTGTCGCACAATCGCCCCTTATTTTTCACTGCCACCAAGGCAGTCAGGTATAACATATTCCATAGGCAAGGCCACGTGTGGTTACACAAAGTCATATGATCGAAATAAAAAAAATCTTGAGAAGTTTCTAATCGGGGATTGGCAGTTTGAGAATGTACAACTAAACCTAATGCCTAATACATCAAAGTATATAAGTGATGACCCTAAGGGAAAAACTGCACTTTTTAGATTTCTTCCACGTATTCTCGATATGAAACTTTCATATATCTACGGCAACGGGGAAAGGAGAGATTCTACTTTCCAAGTTCAGATCAAGGATATGCTAGACTTTTTTGGCTGGGTTCATTTCCCTGAACTCATAAATGAAGATCAAGGTATTCTAAAGCCAGAGCTTTTAAATAATAACGCTCATATTGTATTCTTGAATGGTAATCGCTTTGCCATACCAGTTCCTGATCTTCAAAAATTAAAAGGGCTTAAGGCCGTCGAAATTGCCTTTGATGCTGAAACGACATTTAAAAGAATGGTCAAGATGCTAGATATTAAGCTTAAGCAGTAATCAACTAATGCGAGGGGATTTAAAAGTAGTTTTAATCCCTTGGCCCCCATAATTGTTCCTAGACTTACTCTGTATATTTTTTTGACAGGTCTAAAACTATTACAAGATCTTCACCGTTCATTTATATTCTCTGGCAATATAAAGACAGACATCAAATTTTAGATGAACCCCCAGGAGATTTTTATGAAAAAGATAATTATTGCATTAGTTCTATCATCAGTTTCAGCAGTAACATTTGCTAATTCAAGAGCATACGATCTAGCTAATGAGGCCCAATCAAAAATTCAATCAGAAAGGGAAGCTAAAGAGTCTTGGGAAAGTCGTATGAGTGAGATCGTTCACAGAGCAGCGCTTATGACAGATGTAAAAATCAATTGCTCAAGTTCAGGACAAGAAAAAATACAAAATCTAATCTCGGATTTTAACGGTGAATTAAAAGCTGAATATGAAAGTATTTTTAGTTGCGAAGGAGCAATTGAAAAGGCCTTAGATGGAGGAATTTCCGAATCAGAAATTAGGAAAGAATTAGGTCTATAAGAATTTTAAGACTTCACATATTGGCGGAGAGTAATTATCTCTGCCAATTTTCCTATTACGAGATCTTCTCAAGATAAAATTAGAGTAGTAAAAGTGTACCCAAAAGCTAGACGAGGGGAAATTAATTCACCCCATATAATATTCGTTATATGGGGTAAGGTTGCCGCGCACTTCGATTTTCTATCTTTTTTATCTCCATAGCTTAGCTTTGCTGTGTGCTTGTTGTTCACACAATTACTATTTCAGTTAGACCAATCTCTTAGATTCTGCGTTATCTCACTAACGATAAACTTCTATGAATAAAAACATAACTCAGGTAACGAAAAATTTCGTCACAGATAGATAAGATTTCGGAAAAATTTAATTATAAGAAGATCACAAAATAACTTATAAAAGCGATATTGTGATCTTCCCACTGTATTACATTTTATTCTTCTAGCGATTCAGTAACTGCTGCCCTAAGAACTTCTAAATCACTTAGGTTTTCATATTCTTGACTCTCTAAACGCAGCTTACCAACTAAATCTTCTAGCTCTGGCGAAAGATTTGAATCATCATTTAAAACCAATACCTCGAGCATTTCTTTTTGAACCTCAGGTGAAACTTTATGCTTTTTGCAAATCCCACCAGATAAAGAAAATGTGGTTAACATTAGTGGTGTTATAGTTGCTTCTCGTGAAATTTCATTTGCGGTAACAAAAGAAGGCGCTAGCGCAACTAAGCTAAGTAATAATAATTTTTTCATCTGTGGCTCCTTTGATAGTTTTTAAGCATATTTATAATTGTTGAATGATTTTGTTTTGTTTTATCTAGTTCATCTTTAGCATTAACGGCCTCAATTGACTTTGGCTCCTGTTGTAATGCAATCTCATACAATTCCTGTATTTCATCAAGTCCTAGCGCAGGTCTCTCGTTTAGGCTCGAATCAATTTTTTTAATACCATATCCTCGCCGTTTATCTCTCCTATCTGAAAATGTGACAGTTTCTAGATCAACTGATAAATCATTACGCTTTGTTAAGATATTAAAATAGTCTTGAGAAGCCTTAAGTAGGGCTATGTTTTCGGCCAATAGAAGAATGAACAACTCATTTTCTTTTTTCGCATTGATAATAAATTCTTCCCTGTCTTGTGCTTTTAGTGCAATGTAGTTCTTTGCTTCCATTCTGATTCCAAGCTTACGAAGTCCTTTTGAAAGCACTGTATCACCACTGATATGTGTTATATTACGTTTGTCAATTCTCCCAAACTTGAGGAGAAACTCTGTTATCCCCTTTGGTGTATCGATATTTTGAGCATAAATATTTTTGTCATCGAATGCGTACTTGAAAAGTCTCAGAAGCTCAGATGAACAATTATTTGTAATAAATTTATAATTTCCCTGATACTCCCAAAAGTTTTCCAAAAGAAATCTTAACAACCTTGTCTTTTCTGTTCTGTTCAATTTTAAAGGATACTCGGTGATATCTCTAAGTTCGATTACATTATACTGAATTTTTGTAAGTGCGTAGTCTGTTCCTCGAAGCTTTGATTGATACTTTCCTGTTAGGCCAGAGTACAAAGAATAAGTACTCCCTGCAATATCTGCGACAAAGCTAAATGTGTACTTATTTGTTTTTGAGCAATTATTATTTGAGCAAAGCTCTAATAATAATTGCGCGTGTCCAAAACTTGAAGCTATGTCATCACCTTCCCCTGAGAATAGATACGAGACCCCCTTAACATTGTCAGGAGAAATATTTATTGTCTCCAAACCTCGTGAAGTTGGTATTGTAATTTCCTCAGAATAGCACTTATATTTTCTCTCTCTACCCTCTTCTAAAACTCTAGAAAAAAAGTCAAACTTACTGGGGCGGTGACAGGCGTATTGTTCATCTAAAAAATAGAATTCAAAATTTACAGCAAAATTTTCTTTTATATTCTCATGTTCGTATATATCAGGAGAACGAGATGAATTTTTGTTAAGGAGAGTAATCTTCTCGACATCTAAAATTCTCTTTTTTGACTTGTGTTTTATATTTCTTTTCTCTGCATATGCTAAAGTGACATATTCGTCCATGGAGCTTACACGAAACTTTAAATCATAGACATGTGCTAATTCATGAACCAGTGTTGAGGTAAGCAGGTGTTCCCTATCTGTATAACGACAGTTCTCAAAACTCTCCTTTGGTAAGGAAAAAATATTTGAATTTATATATACAATCCCTTTTTTTGTCATACCAAAAACAGTTGATACATTAGTATTTTTGCAGAAGTTATGACTTATTGGAGCTAGTGGTTTCGAGACTATTTTTGTATTACTCTCTCTAAGATAATTACTCATCTTACTAGGCAGTCTCTCTATTATATCACCAGCAATCTGTGATAAGTAAATATCATTCTGTCCTGAAGCGGATACAAATTGAGCAAAATAAATAGTTATAAGTACTGGCAATAAATAAAATCTCATATTCAAGACTCAGCAATTTCAATGCCAAAAGTTTTCCTTGAATATCGAAAAAATTCTTAATCGCCCATGAAAGATTGTCTAAAGATTAGACAAATGTCCAAAGAACTCTCAAAGACCATTAGAGTTTAATCAGTAGCTAATAGATTAATTTTTTTTGTCTCTAGACGATAAGCGAAGTATGCTCAAGCTCAGATTTTATCTTCTATTCTGTCTATTTTCTTTTCTTATAAGTTTCTTTTATTTTAATGATTCACTAAATGATCGCACTCCTGCATCAGAGAGTGCAAAAAATTGTCATTCAATAGTTAATGAATTAGCTTCTCAACAGTCTCATATTCTACAAAATTTTGAGATCCTCGGACTTAGAACTAGATCAGATCAGGATCTTAACGATGGAATTATTTATCAGACAAGAATTTTAGATCGTGAAGCTGATACGAGGGCCGCGACTATTTGGTTTGGAAAACAGAATAAGACTCTCCGTTTTGATATATATATAGAGGAAGATTATCGCTCAAGGGGCATGTACTCTTACTTAATGAGTGAAATACTGAAGAGGTTTAAAGACGTTGAAAATATTCCATCAAGAATGAATATTCACAACTCTGCAAATGCCCGGATATTTTTCTCAACATTAGATGAGTATGAAAATGATCTCTCTGTAGCGAGAATTAAAAATATGGCAATAAAGAAACGAAGAGTTTTATACCAAAATATTATTTCAGCATATAAAAATATGCCTTCGAGCCGTGCAAGAGCAAAAAATGGATTTAAAGGTGTCAAGACAATCATTATAGAAAATGACGTAAGCGGCATTGCTTTCAATTCTACAAATAGGCTTCACGAAACAGATATTATCATTAAAGATATTACTCAAGATAAAAGAATAATAAGTTATCATTTAAGTAGCGATGGAAAGTTTAAACCTGTAGAGTTCACTAACTTCGACTTAAAGGACTATCTTACACACGAGCATTCCCCGTCAAAGGTATTATTTTAAATAACTCTTCAAATGAAGAGCAAAAGTTGATGTGATTAGTTTGTAATGAACTGAATTCACATCATCTTTTACTAAAAAATATTAGATCCTAGTGCAAGTTTCGATATAACCAAGATTTGGATCAGTGCCCATTTTGTTAATTATTTGAATATCTCCATTACTAGCCTTAATAATGTCAGACAGAACAGAAGTTTCGTGCTCTAACATAAATTCTTCTCCTGAGTCTGCATGTTTGGCAGGTGTCTGTGAGGCTACTGTTACAATCATTTTAGCTTGATCAATGTCTGCACATGTGATCGCCCCTTTTGTTCCTTCAATGATCTCTATTTCTTCGTGTCCAAATGTCAAATCAAAAGGTTCACTTACAAATCTCATTTTGCCATCTGTATTACTAATAACTAGCTCATATGAATCAATATTATCTAACTCAGGCACGCACTTATAGACACCGGCGAGTCCAGAGCAGTCCTGAGCATAAGCATTAGTCAAAATGATCAACATTGTACTTAATAAGAATTCTTTCATGAGATTATCTCCATACGTAATAGTTAAGTATTTGAGAGAATTTTAGCAGGCCGAACAAATATTACATTAGTTTGTGAAATATTTACTGCGCTGTACAAAAAGTGAACACTGCCACATTTTAATAAGTTGGAGCTCACAACGAAGTGCGTATGCAAAAATGGAAATATCTCTGCTATAACCCGTTCACGCAAAACATATGGGAGTGATTATGAAAAATTTAGTAAAATCTTTAATTCTAGCGTTCGTTATTTCAAATGCTTATGCTACAGTACTTGAAAATTGCATTATTGATGCACAGGAAATTTGTCAGGAACTTAGAGGAACAGACTTTCAAAAGTGTTTCAATGAAATGTTAAATCAGTGCTTAGACGATAGAAACTATTTAATCGATGGGGTTGCTACGGAAGAAGATAGAGTTAGCGCTTGCTATGATAAGTGCAGTAACTACACTGAGCCAACAATGAGACATATTTGTTATAACGAGTGTAAGAAATAATCAAGGCCACACAAGTGGCCTTTTTTTATACTAATCCCATTTAGAGAAAAGCAAAATTGCCTGATGTGGCTCGGCCATTTGAGATGCCATAACCTGGTAGATACCCTCTTCCCCATGATAAACGCACATTAAAGAAGATCCAATAGAAGTTTGAATAATCTTAGATTCATTAACTCTTTTGATTTTTAGTTCTGAACAATTTCCTTCAATCATCGCGTCTTTAATGAAATTGGCACAAGATTCATTCCACTTGGATGGATAATCAATCCATTTCTTTGAATAAGTTATTTCTTCACAATTATTCGCAAAAATCGATGCACTTAGAATCAATACAGCGACCATTCTTTTTAAAATCATATCTATCTCCTATTCTCTATATTTTCCGTTTTCTTCACCACCGGGAAACCAACACTCAGGGCGTTCTAGCCCTAATATTCCGTTAATCATTGTATCCAGACGACACTGGGATTCAGGATAATAACTCGGTGATGTATTCAAATTTAATTGGATATGTGTAGAGAAAATATCAAAGCTAACTAAATCGCCAAGATTTTTAAAGTAGGAGATATCGCTTTCGAGGGCAAACATCATACGCTCACACTCTCCTATCTCATAACTCCCCTGCTTCTCACAAAGCTTTGTGTAGACATCTTTTGCTACATATGCAGTTTTTGAAGTTAAGAAATTTAGTGCTAATGGAAGACACTTTGCAGTCGCAAAATAATCCGATTGTCCCTCGGTGGAACTTCCAGAATCCTTATGAGGCGTCCCTCCAATACCATGTCCCATTTCGTGGCAGCCAGTAACCAGAAGGCCCTCAGGCGTCATATCTGCAAGCCTTACAAAACCACCCATGAGATATAAATTATGCTCAACAATGCCGTCCATTTCGACCTTTACATACGAAGCGTGAACCATATCGATGTCCCACCAGTACGTCTCGGAGAGTCCAGGAATCGGCTTGTTAATCTTTAATGTATCAGTAGGATTTTCTTTAAGGATTTCAAAGGTCTTGAAAAGGGCCTGTTTAACATCTTGAAGCTCAAGATAGCTCACACTAGCAAAAGTATTAAAAACAAATGTAAGTGCGAGCAGTATTTTCATTCTTAGTTTTCGCAGTAAGGGATTACGTAGTCTTTATCAAAAAGTTCTTTTTCAACTTTTCTATCATTGTCACGACCACCTCTACTTTCGACTATATATTTTATCTTTACGTTCTTTACCGTAGTTTGATTAACTGTAATCGGAACCCTCTTGCAATTCTTATCGTGATTATTGCAAACCTCTCGCCATGATTCATACACAAGGGGATATCTGTCGTACTCATAACCAACTATTACATTTGTATAACCATCACGATCTCCATCATTATCAAGATGACGAGATACTCTACGCCTTTCATATTGTGGACGTTTTTCAATTGTTCTAAATTCATCACCATCAATACACACCTGGAAAGCACTATTTGGATAACCAGTAAAGACATAATCACCACTGATTTGTAGATTCCAATTTTTCTTAACAGCATCTCTTACTTGAGTCCAAGATGAATCTGGTCCAATTCCGATCTTACCTTTTCCTGGTTTTGATCCGCCTGAAATTCCACCCGTTCCACCGAGAGCTAAAATAGATACCAATAAAGTTACTAGTAATTTCATTTCTTATTTTTCCTGTAAAGTATCTGTAACCGCAAAGGTAAATGCTCTTTTGAGCCCTTTTGCGCCTTCCTTGTTTGCTAATTCTACTTTTTCTCTAAATGCGCGTTCATCAATTTTTAACCACTGATCATAGGCCTCATCACTTAGGCCCTCAGCGTAGAAAGCAATAAGATTATTGCCAAACTCTTCTGCATTTTGAGGTTTACTATATTTCTCAATCAGAGAAAGTCCAATGCGCTTTAGTGTCTTTGCACTAAAATTCGCCTGATTTTCCCCGACTGTATACTGCCCATTGCTAAGTCTCTTAAGCGCCTTCATCTCAATCATACGCTCAAGTGTAATCATTCCACTCATTCCATAACGATACTGAATCAGCTCATTCGTTATTGGAGAACACGACGCTAGAAAATAAATCTCAGCAAATGTTTTGTCATAGTAAATTTCAGACTCAATATTTTGAAGATAAGAAATATTCTGTGAATTTTTGTTTGGATTTACTTTGCTAATTTCTTCTCTTACAACGGCCGGGACTAACTCCATTAAGAGAGAGTCATTTGTTGTTTCAAAAATCGCGCGATATAATTTATAGAGTGTTTGATATGTAGGCTTGTTCTCCTTCCCTAGTAAGCGGTATAGAGTTCGCTCACTCACTTCCATCTTTGCCGACAAAAGTCTAATCCCAATCTTGACGCTCTTGTACTCACTGACTTTCGCATTTAAGTCAGAGGCCACTTGGTCCATAAGATTTAAGGGGTGGTGATTATCTATCTTCATGATGGTCGCTTATAGCATAGATAGTGAAAACGTTCTAAGTTAATTGAATTATTTTCACTATCTATATACGCACAACAAAACTTTATTCGGGAGAGTGTGTAAGTATTTTGGGGCACTTACACACCTTTGGAATCAATAATTAGTTACAAGCTGGGATTACGTATGTTTTTGTAAAAAGAGCTTTGTAAACATCGTCACGATCGTGTCCACCTCTTCTAACAACTTTAGAAACTGTGAAGTCTTTTTCTAGATCTTGGTGAACTGTATATGGAACTCTTCTACAGTTCTTGTCTCTGTTGTTACATACTTCTTTGTATGAAGTGTAAACGATTGGGTAAGTAAGGAATTCTTCACCAACTTTTACACTTGTCCAACCATCTCTTTCACCATCATTGTCACGGTGTCTTGGAACTCTAACTGTTTTGTAAACTGGGAATTTTCTTGTCGTTGTAAAGTTGTCACCATCAATACATACGTCAAATGCAGAAATTGGTTGACCAACAAATACTGGTCCGTAGTTCATAGTAAGGTTAACATCAGCTTTTACAGCTGCTTTAATTTCTTCCCATGAAGAGTTTTCGTTGATTGCAAAAGTAGATACAGAAAGTAATGCTGCAGCTAAAGCGATAATTTTTTTCATAAAGCCTCCGGTTTATTATGTGTTAAAAACACTGTTCAATTTGTTTGGTGAGACAGTTCTAAACAACGTGATACGGAAGCGCAAAAAATTGAAACCTTTCAATATTCTTTTTAAGACATTGTCACAGATTTTGTGAATTTCGATGACATCGGGTACTTTTGTGTCAGCTAGGAAAGGTTTGTTCTAATAAAATCAACTATATCGGACTTCTTAAATGGTTTTAGTAAATAACCGCTAAATCCCTGATCACGATACTCGTCGAGCTGCTCTTTGAAAACATTGGCAGTGAAAGCAAAGATTTTAGTTGAGTCGAGATTATTCATTCTTTCAAATTCTCTAATCTCTTTTAGTGTTTGTACGCCGTCTAAACCTGGCATTTGAATATCCATCAGTACAAGATCATATTTATTGTCGATGACCATTGGAATTGAGTCAGCGCCGTTATCGCAGAAATCGATATTCACGCCCAGCTTAGACATGTAAAGATTCATTAGCTGTCGATTACTTTCCTCGTCATCAACCACAAGAATTTTTCTTTTGGAGAGATCAATATCTGAGAGTTCTTCTCCTTTTTGTCTCTTTGGCATAAGCTCAGATTCGTTAATCATTTTGAAATCAAGATCAAAATAAAATGTCGATCCAGTGCCAACCTCAGAGCTTACATGAATTGATCCACCCATCATCTGAATTAGTTTTCTTGTAATAGAAAGGCCTAGTCCTGTTCCTCCATAGTTACGAGAAATTGAATTATCAGCTTGAGAAAATTGCTCAAAAATATTTGTTAACTGCTCTTTGGCAATACCAATTCCTGTATCAGTGACACTAAAACGTAGACGCTCATACTCTCCATCACGACCAAGAAGTTTAACTCCTAATTCAATATACCCTTTTGGAGTGAACTTGATTGCATTACCAATTAAATTAATCAGAACCTGACGTAGACGAAGACTGTCTGTTACCACATCTTTGTGCACGTCATTTTCGAGGTTCATTCTAAACTCAATATTTTTCTCTTTTACCTGATGCTCGAAAATACCCGCGAGGTCTTCGCAAAGACTATCTATGGACATATTACCGTATTCTAGTTTGAAGTCTTTAGACTCAATTTTAGAGTAGTCTAAGATATCATTAATCAGGGCCAAGAGGTTTTCACTAGCGCCCATGGCCGTCTTGATATATTTTTCTTGTGTATCACTCAGGATACTGTCCTCAAGTAGACCAAGGAAGCCGATAATTGACGTTAAAGGAGTGCGAATCTCGTGAGACATGGTTGCCAGAAAAGAGGTTTTGGCTTCAGAAGCTTTCTTTGCTTCATATGTACGCATCTCAAGTTCTTTTCTAAACTTATTTTCCTCACTTGTATTAATTCCAATAGTACAATAGTTCTCTTCATTCGAATTTTTATCTGTAATCTTGAACGAAATAGTTGTGTAAACTTCCTCTGACTCTCCATTCATAAAAACAAATTCTTTTCGAAATAGTGAATCTCCTCTCCTTAAATGTTCATCAATTTCAGAGAAAGTAAACTTCCACTGATTTAAATAAGACTTACGAACAAGGTTAGAACGAAATTGTTGTTCAAAAATTTCACGATAATGACTCGAGGCCTCAACGATTTCCCCTGATTTTTTTCTGATAATTATATTAACAGGAGCATATTTTAGAAGGCCGTTGAATGTCTGAGCTAGGTTATTGACTGGTCTGGAGAGTTTCTGAGAAAAGTGTAGCGCAAATGTAAGAGCAATTAGTGAAGTAAATGCACCAATTAGAAGAGAAATAATAACATTTCGATTTAGTTTTTCTTCAACGTTAGCACTAGAAACCCCAACGATAATAATCCCGCTTTTGGTATTATCAAAGTCCGCACGGTACGGCATGACCATTTGGTGGTATGAGAGATCCTCACAACATGTTTCATTAGAGAATAGATACTTATCTGAGATATCATTCAAATGGTCACCGTGGGCCATGAGATCAAGATAACTATTAACATCAAACTTGAGTGCTGTTTTAAAATTTGGTTTTTTAGAAAGAGCGATAACTTTATTGTCTTCTGAGAGAATGTAAATGAAGAGAATGTCTTTCTCTCTTTCAATAATAGAGTCCGCAAAGATTTGAGCGTGATATTTTCCAGAGAAACTAATTCTATCTATTGAGAGTTGAAGTGTGTTGACAAGAGATTTTGTTAGCTGTTTCTGTGTCTCAGTAATTGTTGTTTTAAAAACTGTGTGACTAAAGTAGAGAATTGAAATAATGATAAAGATAATCAGCGTGAAAAATGTTGCTGTAATCTTCGCATTAATTGAATGTAAGTTAGACCGATTATCGTTCATCTGTTTTATTTTTTACTCTCTACAAATTTATTGTTCCAATATTCATTTTTCCAAGGCTTTTTAAATGGCCTTGGAATTTCACCATCCCAACCAGGGTAGTCTTTCACTGTGTCCTTGGTTATCGGAAAAACAGGCACTAACACTTTAGTCGGAATAGACTTTCCATGAAGATAATTAAAAAGAATTTCAAATGATTTTGCCCCAAGTTGCCCACAGAACTGCGCTGTATTGATAACAATATTCTTACCTGCTTTTAACAGAGCGATCGACTCAGGATCTCCATCAATCGTTGCAATCTTAATTTCATCTCTTTTAGCCGCGATTATTTTTTTGGTCATAGAAACCCCACCACCGTCATTGATGGTAAATATAACGTCAATTGAACTTTTAAATGGAAAGTCTCGAAGGATTTCATCCCCTGCATTTGCACCCGAGACAGGCTCTACAGCGACATAGGTTTTTAAAATTTTAAACTTCTGTCCATGTTCATTGAGCGCATCTATAAATCCATTAACTCTTTCAACCGTTGAAGAAACCATTGGGTATTCAACAAGAATTAAGCGAATTTCAAAATTATCATCAAATAATGAAGCAATATACTCACCATTGAGATAACCGGCCTGATAGTTATTAGATGTAATAAAGCTTGTCATCTTTCCCTGTAGGATAAATTGATCGTAAGCAACAACAGGAATATTTCGTTGATTTGCAAGCTTTAAAGGTTTTACGAGAGCAGCGATATTTGTTGGTTGAATAATAATTGCATCTACATTCTTAGAAATCATTTGATACATCTGCTGAATTTGTTTTTCTACTCCGGCTTCGCCATCGCCAGCAACTTCCTCTATGAGTTTGTAGGTGTGTTTTTTATCTGCTTTTGTCAGTCGGTTAAATTCTTTATTTAAGCCCTTTCTCATCGAAACTTGACCTTCGATATTCATAGACCAGTAAAGTGCTCCAATACGAAATTCCTTCGCAAAAGACTGCGTGAAAGAAAGTGAAATAAAGATAAGAAATGAGATCGAAAGGGACCTAATCATAAGCTTAACTCGTTGTTTAGAAGTTTTATTTAGTATAACATCTAATCAATTTAAGTTAAGTATTATATTTCGATTTCGACACCTTTCCCCGCTCCTGGATATACCCGACTATTTGCCCCGGGATAAGCGAATCCATTAATCAAGATTCTTCTTGGGCTATCACTCTGGTTTACTTGTGAGCTATGGACGGTATAAGGACCAAAGAGAACGAGATCTCCGGGTTGCATGACGACTTCGACTTTTTCCATCTCATCTACTCGAGAAAGCCATTCGTTATTATTTTGTAGATCAAGGTGTCCTAGTTTATGACTATGAGGAATACAAAGTAGGGGCCCATTTTCAGGGAGCATTTCATCAATTGCTAAGATTGTTTGAACATAGCTTCCTTCTCCATTTACGTCTTTCCACATTTCTGTACCATAACGTCGATGTTCACTATCTTGATGCCACTTGAAAGCAACTTTTTGACCGGGCATTTTAAAATGAGCCTGGTTAATAATTTGATTGAGTTTATTTGTTCCTAGAAGTTGAGACACGGGTCTCGTGATACGCTCATCTCTAGCATATTTTAAAAGCTTATTCTCGACAGCCCCACACCAAACAATACGATTGAGATCACCTTTATCAAAGACAAAGTGTGCGCCGTTAATTTCTTTTGTGGTTTGGTTAAGCGTCTGTGAAATATCCCACAGAAGTTCGAAACTTTCTTTGATATCTTCGATTTCTTGTGGGCCAAAAAGTTCTCTTAAAATAAGAAAACCTCTTTCGTTGAATTCTTTAATTTGATCAATGGATATATCGTTTCTTTTCATACATCCATTATACGTGTGAGAATTGGTGGGAATAAATAGAAAATTATGGGGAAAAAAATTCTTCCCCCATATTAATAACTTAGCGTGAGAACTATAAAAGAATATTCAACATTCTTCGAAGTGGCTCAGCTGCACCCCAAAGAAGTTGGTCACCAGAAGTAAATACATTCAGATATTCAGGTCCAAGGTTCATCTTACGAACACGACCAACAACTGTTTTAAGTGTTCCCGTAACATATCGAGGGTTAAGTTTTTCTCTCGTCGCTTCAGGTGTATTTTCAACAAACTCAACCCAAGGGTTTGATTCTCTGATAATTGTCTCTATCTCATCAAGAGGAATATCTTTTTTAAGCTTGATCGTTAATGCTTGAGAGTGACATCTTAATGCTCCAACGCGAACACAAGTTCCGTCGATTGGGATTTGATTATTTTCTCGTCCTAAAATTTTATTTGTTTCTGAAACAGCTTTCCATTCTTCTTTTGTTTGCCCATTGTCCAGTGGCACATCAATCCAAGGAATCAGATTAAGAGCTAATGGAACGCCAAAGCACTCGCTATTTACTTCATTTGATCTTAGAAGCGAGCTTAAAGTACTATCGAGCTCTAGGATATTCCCGTCCATGAGTGGTTTTGCTGTTTCTCCAATTTGTCCCATCTGCGTAATAAGCTCTTTCATATGACGGGCACCACCACCTGATGCTGCTTGATATGTCATTGATGTCATCCACTCAACAAGATCGGCCTTAAAGAGTCCCCCAACACCCATAAGCATTAGAGACACTGTACAATTCCCGCCAACAAAGTCTTTTACTCCAGACTCGATTGCTTTTTCAATAACGTCCATATTGACTGGATCGAGGATAATGACAGCATCCTTGTCCATACGAAGCGCTGAGGCGGCATCAATCCAATATCCTTGCCACTTATGAGTTCTAAGTTTTGGATGAACTTCTTTTGTATAATCTCCACCTTGACATGAAATGATGATATCCATCTCACTTAGGGCCTCAACACTGAAAGCATCAGCAAGTGGCTTGGCCGTTCCAAGAATTTCTGGTCCAGTCTCTCCGGCCTGAGATGTCGAAAAAAATGTCGCATCGATTTTATTAAAATCACCTTCGGCTAACATTCTCTCGATTAATACAGAACCTACCATTCCTCTTTGACCGATAATACCAACTTTTTTCATAATGCTGAGTGCTCCTGAATATATTTTTTAAGAATATTCTTATTTATTTGATTTAAATTGACTACAAAATATTGCCAAGGCTTATTTATTCTTCTATCGTTTATGTGAACCAAAGAGGTGCAAGAGCGTAGTTAGAGTGTTGAAGATCGTGAACAGGTCATTGAAAACACTTAGAGGACGAACTTGCCGAAACGGCCAGACAATGTTCACAGCACGGCCGTTGGGGTTTAGGGTGGAAGCCTTAAACACTGTCATCTTAACGGATTTATAGGATGGAGCACTTTGGGGACGATTAGGCATGATGCATCTTTGTGTTTTTCAACAAGACTAATCTCCCAAATTGCCATTAACAATTATTATATTGAAAGGATTTTTCTCTATGAGCGAAAAAGTTATTGTTTCAAAATTTGGTGGTAGTTCAATGGCCGATCTTACGGCAATGAAGAGAAGTGCTCAGATTTCAGCTGACCAAAAAGCTAATATCGTAGTTGTCTCAGCTGTCTATGGTGTGACAAATCTTCTTATTGATGCAAGTAAGGCCGCATGTAGCGACACTTGGGAAAATACATTGAAAGTTATTTCTCAAATTGAACAAAAACATTATTCAATCTTAGAAGAAATGAAAGCTGATACGACTGTATTTGAAGACGTCAGATCTCTGCTTTCTGAGGTAAGAACCCTTACGCAAGGGATGAACCTTTTGAAAGAATGCTCTCCACGCGCATATGATTCACTCCTAAGTCTTGGAGAAAGACTTTCTTCAACAATTTTTACTCAGGTCTGTAAAGAAATCTTCTCTGGTCCTGAAGTAAAGTTTTTTGATATTAGAACTGTAATGAAAACAAGCGATGATTTTGGAAAAGCAATTCCAAATATCGCACTTATTTCAAAACTTAGTGAAAAACACCTTAACGATTGTAAAAACGGTAGCGTCGTCTATATTACACAAGGATTCATTGGATCGACTGAAGATTCGATGACAACAGTGCTTGGACGAGGTGGAAGTGACTACTCTGCTGCACTAATTGCAGAAGGCATCAAGGCAGACATTCTCCAAATTTGGACTGATGTTGCAGGAATCGCGACAACAGATCCACGTCTTGTACCTGAAGCGAAATTACTAGATGAGATTACATACTCAGAAGCAGCAGAGTTAGCTACTTTCGGAGCTAAAATTCTGCATCCAACAACTTTAACTCCGGCCCTTAGAGCTAATGTTCAAGTATTTGTAGGGTCAAGCTATGAACCAGAAAAAAATGGAACATGGATCAAGACTAAAACAGAGAGCTCTCCGTTAATCAGAGCAATGGCAAAGAGAGATGACCAAATCATCATGACGCTTTCAACGCCAAAAATGCTTCATTCTCATGGATTCCTTTTTGAGATTTTCAAAGTTTTTAACGAACACAAAATTTCTATTGATTCGATTACGACTTCTGAAATTTCGGTGGCCTTAACTCTTGATGATTCAAATAGATTAAATAAGAAACTTATAGATCAGTTATCGTCTCTTTGTGATGTGAAGATAGAAGAGAATCTAACGCTTGTTTCTCTGATTGGAAATGAGATCAATCACACGCCAAAACTAGCACAACGAATTTTTCAAAGTATCGATGATATTAACGTAAGAATGATTTGCCTTGGGGCAAGTAAACATAATTTCTGTTTCTTAGTTGCAAAAGATCAAGCGACAGAATGTATTAAAAGACTTCACAGAGAATTTATTAAATGAAAATAGCACTGCTTGGAAAAGGAAAAACAGGATCAAAAGTTATTG
Source organism: Bacteriovorax sp. Seq25_V (assembly GCF_000447795.1). Taxonomy (NCBI): domain Bacteria; kingdom Pseudomonadati; phylum Bdellovibrionota; class Bacteriovoracia; order Bacteriovoracales; family Bacteriovoracaceae; genus Bacteriovorax; species Bacteriovorax sp. Seq25_V. Next base: position 254,606 of record NZ_AUNI01000019.1, read on the forward strand.
AGATTTTGAGTGAGTCTAACTCCCCTCACACCCTGACAATTTTTGACTCTAAGAATACACCAACTAAAAGCAATCTTGCAGGCCATGATGTAATCCTCAGTTTTTTAACTGGGGAAGTTTTTGTTCAATATATTGAGATAATATCTCAGACAGGAATCCCCGTAGTTACAGGCTCTACTGGTTTCGAATGGAACGAAGAAAGAATGAGCCTAGTCAAGAATTCGAACTCTCCATGGATTCATTCAAATAACTTTTCACTTGGAATGACAGTTGTTAAGAAAATTATTTCTCTTCTTGGGAAGGCCTCAAAACTCTTTCCTGAAGTGGATTTCAAGATACATGAAGTTCATCATACAAAAAAACTAGATGCGCCATCGGGCACTGCTAACGCTTGGGGACAATGGCTAGACCGCCCAGTTGAAATAACAAGTGATCGCATTGGAGATGTCATTGGTGTTCATGAGCTAACGCTCTTAACTTCTAACGAAAAAATAACTTTAAAGCATCAAGCACTTGATAGAAAATTATTTGCTCAAGGAGCAATTTGGGCATGCGAGAAAATCGTAAGTTTAAGGCCAGGGCTACATGACTTTTCAAATGTTACATTAAATACCCTTTTGGAGGATTAAAATGGATATTAACTCAACACCACTTTGGACAGCAGTTATTACACCGATGAAAGAAAATGGTTCAGTAGATTATGATTCACTAGAACGCGTTCTACAAGCGCAAGACGAAGCAGGCAATGGAATCCTTATTCTTGGTAGTACAGGTGAAGCTCTAAATATTGATGATGACGAAGCAAAAGAAGTTTTAAATTTTGCTATTAATTTCAAAAAGAGTGTTCCTCTAATGTGTGGAATCGGTGGAATTAATCTTAGTCGAATGAGAGCTTGGACAGAGTATCTTAATACTCTTGCTATTGATTGCTACCTTGTTGTAACACCTCTCTACGCAAAACCAGGTGATGAAGGACAATACCAATGGTTTAAAGCTCTCCTCGATACTGCAACTAAACCTTGTATGCTTTACAACGTCCCAGGTAGAACGGGAAAAGAAATGTCATTAGCAGCGGTTGAAAGACTAAATACTCATCCAAACTTCTGGGCGATCAAGGAAGCTTCTGGTTCAGTTGAAAAATTTAAGGCCTATGTTAAAGCAGCTGGTTTTGGTCGAGTTTATAGTGGTGATGATGGTATGCTTCCACAATATAGTGAGCATGGTGCAAAAGGTCTTGTTTCAGTTGCTTCTAATGTCTGGCCAAAACAAACACATCTTTACACTAAGCTTTGTCTAGATAATAAACTTGAAGATAGAAAACTTTGGGAAACTGCAGCTGATACACTTTTTGTGTCTTCGAATCCAATTCCTGTAAAGTGGATTATGGCCCACACGGGCCAGATTGCAACTCCAACTCTAAGGGCACCACTTACACATTTAGACATGGTAAGAACAGAAGAAATAATCGCAGCAAATGAAGCTGTTTGTAACTGGTATAACAAGAATAGCTAAGGATTAAATATGGAATGGATGGAAGTACTAAAAAAACTCGAAACAGGTGAGCTCAGATCGGCAAATAAGATCGATGGTATTTGGCAAGCAAATGTCGAAGTAAAAAAAGCAATCTTAGAAGCATTTAAAAATGGAAATAATACTGAGCAATCTGAATTTGGATGGCCAGGGTTTGTTGATAAACACAATATCCCAGCAAGAAAATTTTCAACTGCGGATGGCGTGAGAATGGTCCCAGGAGGATCAAGCGTTAGAACAGGAGCTTACGTTTCTAAAGGCGTTATCATCATGCCTCCAGCATATATTAATATTGGTGCTTATGTTGATGAAGGAACAATGGTCGACTCTCACGCACTTGTTGGAAGTTGTGCTCAAATTGGTAAAAATGTTCACTTATCAGCAGGAGTACAAATCGGTGGAGTACTAGAGCCTGTTGGACTAGCGCCAGTAATCATCGAAGACAACTGCTTTATTGGGGCAGGAAGTGTTATCGTTGAAGGTATTCAGGTTCTTAAAGAAGCTGTTATCGCTCCAGGAGTTATTCTTTCTAAAGGTGTTCCAGTGTATGACTGTGTTCACGGAAGACTTCTTGAAAAGGGTGAACCTATTCCTGAGCGCGCTGTTGTTGTTCCTGGAAATAGACCTGTAAGTGATAAGCTTCCATGGGCAAAAGAAATGGGATTAACGATGAACTGTGCAATGATCGTAAAATACCGTGATGAAAAAAGTGATACATCATTAGAGCTTGAAGCTTTTTTAAGATAAGAATTAGGAAAAGAGATGTCAGACTTTAGTTTTAAAAGACACGAGAAAGAAATAGAAAAACTTATCAAGAGACTTGATTCTTCTTTCTATTTCTATGACCTGGACAAACTAGAGTCACACCTCTCATATATTTCCAACAATAAAGATGAGGCCATTAAGCTCTTCTTTGCTTGCAAGGCCAATCCCCTTTCATCAATTTTAAAACTTATCCGCAACCTTGGTATCGGAGTTGATGTCGCAAGCCTTGGTGAACTTTCACAAGTAGTCTCAAGTGGTGTAAAAGCTTCGGATATCATCTCAACAGGCCCTAGCAAGAGTCGCGGATATATGAGTCATCTTCTTCGTAATGAAATTAACTGTACCGTCATCGAAAGCTTCTATCAGCTTCAGTGGCTTGAAGAAGTGGCAAAGAAAGAAGGTGTAAAAGCACGTGCTCTTCTTCGCGTCCAACTAGAATGGGACAATGCTGAAAAGTCAGTCCTTGGAGGTGATGAAATTACGGCCTTCGGACTTGATGAAAAAACTTGGAGAGAAATTGATCTCTCACAATTCCCAAATGTGCAGGTGCTAGGATTTCATACTTTCCAGTGGGGCAATATTCTCGAGGTTTCAAAACTTGAAAATATTTGGGATAAAGCATGTGAGAAGTTAAAAACTCTCGCGGCTCAAATGAATCTCAATCTTGACATTATCGATCTCGGCGGAGGTCTTGGTATCCCCTATCAAAATCAAACGACGACTATAGACTTCAAGGACATTAATGCTGCTTTAGTAAGACTTAAAGAAAAGCATCAATTAAAAACGATTTGGATGGAACTTGGTCGCTACGCAGTTGGTGATTGTGGTTTTTACATGTCACAAGTTATCGATCGTAAGAATGTGCGAGGTAGAGATATTCTAGTTCTTGATGGCGGTATTAATCATATCGCAAGACCGGCCCTTACTGACCAAGCATTTCCTTGTCATGTCTTCAAAAAGGAAAACCCAACGTCAACAAAAGAGTTTCACGTCCATGGTCCACTATGTACAGCTCTTGATAAGCTCGGTGTGTTTGAATTACCAGAGAACACAGATTACGGTGACTGGTTAGTATTTTCGCAGTGTGGGGCCTATGGCTTTACTGAGGCGATGCCTTTCTTCCTATGCCATAACCTGCCCGCAGAAGTTGTTAGCTACAAAGGGGATATTATGACCCCGAGAGTAATTAAGAGCTCATCTGACTGGCTTGTATAATATAGAGATCTTACGTCCTATAACCAATATTAAACTTAAATATTGGCCCGTCGTCTCTTATTTATCACACACGCATCATAATTGATGTAAAATCATGATATGAACACAAGACAATTTAGATATAAATTCACCTTTGAGTCAGGTACACAATTTGAATATCAGGTTAACCTCGATGAGCAACTACACTCTCATACTAATATTGAAGAAATTAGTAATTTTATCGAAGTCTGTGATCTCAAGTACTGTCAATGCCCAAACTGTCCTCTTACAAAAGAAGAGTCGGCCCTGTGTCCAAGTGCCGTTGCTATCAGTCGGCTGATTCCTGAGTTTGAAAAAATGAATTCCTATGAGCGTTGTTCGGTTCATGTATTAACTGAAAATCGTGAGTATACAAAGGAGTGTGATATTCAACATGGACTTCAATCCCTTTTTGGACTCGTCCTAGCAACTAGCGGATGCCCTCGCATGGAATTTTTAAGATCAATGGCAAAATTTCATCTTCCATTTTCAAACTCAGAAGAAACTATTGTCCGCGCACTATCCTTTTACCTTCTTAGTAAATTTGCAAAAGACCCTACATTAAGAGATTTTACAATAGAAGACCTCAAAAACAATTACGAAGAGCTCTCTATCGTTAATGCGGCCCTCTGTGAGAGAATATCGTCGCTAGAAAAATTGGATGCGTCAAAAAATGCACTAATTGTCCTAGATACATTTTCACAAATGTTCAAGGTTGAATTTGAGCTCGATTTTGAAGATATCTCAGATTACATTAGTTAATTAATTGAATTTTTCTACTAAATCATTCAAAATTACTTTATCTAAAAAAGGAATTTTGATGTTGAAGAAAGAAATTATTTCAGTTGATCAAATTGGAAGTAACTCGTTAGATATTTATAAATATACAATAGACCAAGGAAATCCCGGTCCCACCGTATATATCCAGGCAAGTGTTCACGGGGCAGAGCTTCAAGGGAACCTTGTAATCAAAAATCTTATCAATACTCTTAAAAGCAAAGTAGTTTTTGGAAAGATTGTTTTAATCCCACTTGCAAATCCATTTGCTTCCTCACAAAAAATTGGAACTTATACTTTTGGCCGCTTTAACCCTGTAACAGGCGACAACTGGAATCGAAATTATCACGATGTTGCAAAGAAAGAAAAAGAAGGGACTATAGGTTACATCGATTTCAAAAAGTTTGTGAACGAAAACCAGTCTAACTCTGTAGAGGAAATCAAATACAACTTCAAATCAACACTAAAAGATACTCTACAAAAATTTAGAGAGACACAAGATAGTTTTGGGATTAGTGACAATAAAGACCTTTTCACAACTCTCCAGCTTCTCGCAAGTGAAGCTGATATCGTTCTAGATCTTCATACAGGACCAATTGCAACTCGCTATCTTTATGCCCCACAGTATTTAAAAGAAAAATCAAAAGACTTGAATTTTCCATTTACACTACTTATAGACCATGAATTTGCAGGAGCAATGGATGAAGCAACTTTCTATCCATGGGTAAGACTTAAAGAAGAACTAGAAATAGCCGGTATAGCGTTTGAAAATACATTTGAATCTTATACAGTTGAACTTGGCAGCGAAGAAATAATTGATTCCAAAGCAGCAGACATCGATACTGCAAATATTCTCAATTTTCTTAAGGCCCGATCTGTCATAAACGAATCTGCGACGATAGACAAAACTGCACAAGTTTTTTGCCATATTTCCGATTACCAAACATATAGAGCAACTAGATCTGGTTTATGTGAATATTTGATCGCTCCAGGTATGTCATTTAAAAAAGGTGACTTATTAATGAGAATTTACCAATTCGACAATCTCGACTTAGAGGTTGAAAAACAGCAACATGATATACTCGCTGTTACGGATGGGATTGTAATTAATCATAATCACTCTTCAAATATCAAGAAAGGAATGGATCTCCTTCAATGCTTCAAAGCTTAAAAAGTGGTAACTAATGAGTAAATTCATAAAATATTTCGTCTTATTTCAAATTATTTCAACAGCAAATTCCGATGACTTTTCGGTAACCCTTTCTGATAGAAAATTAAGCTCTAACACTCTTGTAATTGCTGCTCAAGAAATTCCCCCATATTATTACGGAGTACAAAATGGTGAAGTCCGTGGTGTCTTCTATAAAATTGCGAAGGATGTCTGCAAACAAGAAAAAATAGATTGTCAGTTTTTCACTCTTCCATTTAGAAGAGCACTTCACTACATCGAAAGTGGAAAAATTCACATAACAATGCCCATGGGCCTACTTGAGTCGAGAAAAAAAATCATGACTTTCTCTCCAGAAATTCTTGCTACAGGATATGTTTTTTTTGGAGGAAAAGATGATATCGACAAAATAAATGACCTCACGATGTTCAGCGGTCTAATTGGCGTACACACTAAATCAAGTACAGAGAAAAAATTAAAAAATATTATAAAGGAGCATAACCTCAACCTTGAGATAAAGGAAGAAACAGACGTTCAAGATGTTTTATCTAAACTTGAAAGGAAGCGATACAAATACATATTCGTTAATAAAGATATTGCAAACGATTGGCAAAACAAGGACAGTTCAAGACGAGCTAAATTCAAAGCATATGATAAATTTCTTTCACCTGTAAATTATCACATTGCCTATACTAAGAACTTTGAGAGCAAAGAAATACAGAAAAAACTTGAGAAGTTTAGGGATGGACTGGCGAAGTACATCAAATCCCCCCTATTTCTCAAGCGTATAAACGGTAACTAAAGTTCATGCCCTATTTTTTCCTCACGTTTTTCGAATTGGAAAGATGGATAAATCTCTTCTAGTGAAGCGACCTTCGTTGGACCAACTCTTCTAAAGATATCTCTTCTTGTTAAAAATTCAGCCTTCTCATAACCTGCAGCTGCGATGATTTCCTTTACGGCCTGTATAGTCTCACCATGAAAATTTGCAATTCTTTCCGCTTTATTCTTAACATTCAGTCCCTTCGCAAGAGTTGGATCTTGAGTTGCAATACCTGCAGGACACTTATTTGTATTGCAAAGTAGCGCCTGAATACAACCAAGGGCCAACATCATTCCTCGAGCACTATAACAAGCATCGGCACCAAGACTTAATGCGCGTACAATATGGAAACCTGTAATTATCTTTCCAGACGCAATAAGTTTAATCTGGTGTTTTAACCCATATTCATCAAGCAAATTTTTTGCACGAACAAGGCCTTCAACAAGGGGTGTTCCAATCGAATCTGAAAACTCCAGTGGCGCCGCTCCTGTTCCACCTTCTGCACCATCAATTGCGATATAGTCAGGATAGTCTCCAAGCCTTCTCATTGCTTGACAGAGATCTCTAAACTCCTCATCTTTACCATAACAAAGCTTAATACCAATAGGCTTTCCACCACTAAGTTTTCTAAGTTTTGCAATAAACAAAATCATCTCATCACTATTTGAAAAAGCACTGTGAAAAGGAGGAGAGGCCACCGTCGTAAAAGGCTCAACACCTCTAATCGCTGCAATCTCCTGCGTGTTTTTCTTCGCGGGAAGAATTCCCCCATGACCAGGCTTTGCCCCTTGAGAGAGTTTTAACTCGATCATTTTGACTTGATCTAAAAGGGCATTTTTTTGAAACTTCTCTTCACTAAATGTACCATCAGCGTTTCTTGCGCCAAAATAACCAGTTCCTATTTGCCAAATAATATCTCCGCCACCTCTTTTATGAAAATCACTAATCCCACCTTCTCCCGTATTATGTGCAAAACGACCAAGTCTTGCACCAGCATTTAAGGCTTCAACAGCTGTGTGAGAAAGAGCACCGTAACTCATGGCCGAAATATTTAAAAGTGATAACGAATAAGGTTTATCACAGTGATTCGATCCTACAACGACGCGAAGATTCTCTTCTTCAATATTATGTTCATTCGCCGGATAAATTGAATGGTTAATCCATTCATGCCCTTCCTCATAAACATTTAATTGTGTCCCAAATGGCTTTGTTTGAATTGCTCTTTTCGCTCTTTGATAGACTACAGATCTTAGAATTCTTGATATTGGTGTCCCGTCAGTATCACTTTCAACGAAATACTGATAAATCTTAGGTCGTAGCTCTTCCATTACATAACGTAAACGTCCAAGCAAAGGATAATTACTCTTTAAAGTGTGCCTAACTTGAAAAATATCATACAGCCCAACAAGCCATGTAGGCAGAAAAAACAGTAAAGAATAGGCGTATCTCACATCAACAAAGAATATTAATGCAAAAACACCAGGCACAGTAATAGCTAAAAATAGCCAAAATTCATTTCTCATTTTCCCTCTCTTTCCAAGCTTTTCGGATGTTTAACGCTCAATATAAGGGATTTTTACATTTGTTTTACAAACCTTTCGTCCCTAACTTGCTATCATTTATTCACGGAGGACTTATGTCAAAATCATATAATCTTAAAAATCTCAACACACTCAATACGGTATTTCTATTAGGAAGCCCTCTTGTAGCTCTTCTCGGAGTTCTACTTTGGCTAAAAGTTGATGGATTCACTTGGCAAATACCAGCGCTTGCAGTGATTTTTTATTTTGCAACAGGTATCGGTATCACAGCAGGTTACCACCGCCTTATCGCGCACAGAGCATATAAAGCAAATTCATTCTATAAAGCAATCATGCTTATTCTAGGTGGAAGTGCTCTTCAAAACTCAGCACTCAAATGGTGTAACGACCATCGCGTACACCACGGAAAAGTAGATACTGAGCACGACCCTTACAATATCAATGAAGGTTTTTTCTATGCACACATGGGCTGGATTCTCCTTCAGGAAAATATCGATGACTTCCGTTATTCAAAAGATCTATTAAATGACAAGCTGGTAATGCTTCAACATAAGTACTACATGCCGATGATCGTTTTCTTTAGTTTTATTCTTCCAGGAATAATTGGTCACCTATGGGTTGACTCGTTTCTTGGAGGCTTCTTCGTTGCAGGATTTGCTCGTGCAGTTATCGTTCACCACTGTACATTCTTCATCAATTCTCTATGTCACATGGTTGGAACAAGACCTTACGACAAGGAACAAACAGCACGCGACAGTTGGTTGATGGCACTCTTCACTTTCGGAGAAGGTTACCACAACTATCATCACACATTTCAAAGTGACTACAGAAACGGAATTCGCTGGTACCACTACGACCCAACAAAATGGCTTATCTGGACTGCTTCAAAATTTGGATTCGCCACAAACCTTAGAAGAACTAAGGAAGTCGATATTATCGCGAAAATGATTGAATCAAACCTAAGTGGCATAGAAGAACAAACTGCTTCGAATCCAACAATGGCCGAGTTATCTAATCAGATCTTAACAAAGGCCCGCGAAGTCGTCGCTCGCATTAAAGAAAGCGGTGCAAATGCCACAACAGAATTTAATGAGCTACTACTACTTCTCAAGCAAAGTAGAGCACTAATTTCCTAGGGTTTAAATCCCTCTTCAACGGGCCTAAAATAAATTGTGGAACAATTTAAAACTAGGCCCAATGAACATCGCTTTCTACTAGATGATGAGTTTTTTGAAAACTTCACCTCGGCCCACACTCGTAAAAATTACCTAATCGATATCAATCAGTTTTTAAAATGGGTTAATGATTTTTTTGATCTTAGTGACTACAAAGATATTCAGCGTATTCACGTCATCAAATACAGAAACTATCTCAGCGAAATCGGCGGTCACGGCGGTGAGCCCTGCACTCCAAAAACAATTAATAGAAAACTTGCAAGCCTATCCACTTACTTCAAGTATCTCGTTGAAAGAAATTACTGCCAGATTAATCCAGTCTCAAGCGTGAAACGCCCAAGACCAGAGGTAAAAAGCCCTACAAATGCAATCTCCAAAGCACAGGTCCTCGAAATTTTTGATGCGATCTCACGCAATAAGAATTCAGGTCCAATGCATATGGCATTGCTTGTAACATTTTTCACCACAGGACTTCGTAAGAGTGAAATTCTAAATCTCAGATTTAAAGATTATCATCGCCACGGTGACCATATGGTTTTTGAATATCGTGGAAAAGGTGGAAAACTTGGCAAGAAACTACTTAACCCCGTTTGTGTTAAGGCCATCAATGAATATGTCAAATGGATGGAAGAGCTCGAAAGACCCCACGAAGAATCAGACTGGTTATTCCAACCAACTCGTAACCCGAGTGATCCAAAAAACCTCAACAAGCCACTCAACCCAAAAACAATTAATGAAATCATTAATAGCTATGCCAAAAAAGTCGGTATTGGCGTCAGCGTAACACCCCACTCTGCACGAGCAACATTCATTAGTGAGTTGCTTGGCGCCGGGGTTGATATCTACACAGTTGCTAGAGAAGTGAATCACGCCTCTGTAAAAACAACTCAGGAATACGACAAGAGACGAAAGAAGCTAATTGAAAGCCCAGTCAATATTCTTGACTGGGAATAAGACTCATTAAAATTTCAGTTCAATTCCAATTCCAAACACTCCAGACTCATTTACCTTCTGGCGCGAATCCCTCAATATGAGCGGGCCTTGTGTAAAAGTATGTTCTAGCATCTTTGATATACTTGTTTTCAAAAACATTATTAATTCCATCTAAGATAGCTCCCGCAGGATCCATAATTCCTAAAGCAACAGTACCAAGAAGTTTCGAACCTAAGACCTCTCCATTGTTTTTAACGATTTTTTCAGAGAGTTGCATAAACGCTTCCCCCATTAACGAACCAATAACTGGTGTAACAATCAAATCTTGAATCGATGGAATTTCTGCAGCTGCTTCAAATCCATACTCCCAAAAAACAGTCGACATAAAAACACTATAACCAAATGACTGCATTTTTGAGAGGCCAGCATGTCTTCCAACAACATAGTAAGCAGCACCCGAATATGGGTGTCCAATATAATTAACTGCCCAGTCATCTTTATCTACAACAGGTCCGGCCTTAATATTATCCATATATTTAGAACCCAGTGCTCCAATTTCATCTTTATCCCATTTCGTTACAGATTCTGGCATCATCCACAACAAACCTACCATTCCTGCACCAAGAGCTGTAAAATTCCTTGTTTGACGTACAACATTTTGTTGCGTTTCACTCAACTCACTGAATGAAATACCATCTGTTTGATATTCATCTTTCACCATTACAGAAACATAAGGATTGCTTTTATCAATCGCGCATAAGTTATCTATGGTACTACTATCAAGAGACGAATTAGAGCGTAAGCTTTGTTGTATCTCTTCACATGATCTCTTATCTCGAGTATCGATTGTTATCACTTTTGCTTGTCCAAACACTCTTTGTTTTTCTTTAAGCTCCCTTTCCGCATCCATTTCTTGAACGACATTATTCCATTCTTCCCTTGTCATATGTTTTGAAAGTGGATTAAACATCCATTCATAATCAAGACGCTTTTGCTCTTCCTCACTCACCTGATAGCTCTGAGGTTTAAAAGTTATTTTTTCTCTTTCAGCAAATGCTGAAGTAGAAATAGTAAGAATAGCTAAAATTGAAATAATGTTTTTTCTCATAGTTCAGATCCCATAATAATGTTTCTTACAATACTAATGGCATAAAGAAGAATTTTTAGCTTTTTTGAAATATCTATCGGCCTGTCAATTATTTAGACACTTTTTAAACTGCTCCAAATAAATGGG